>NZ_JBEBMH010000020.1:0-106100 GCF_040081985.1 Mesorhizobium yinganensis
CGATCGCCTAACTCACCATTGCCATATCCTGGAGACCGGAAACGACAGCTTCCGCTTCAGGAACAGTTCGGCAAAACCCGTCAAACCCGCGAAGGAGAAAACCAAAAACTTGACCCCGACCTGACCCAGACCCATCATCCACCCGGGTCAGTTCTCAGTGGAAACCCCGGGTCAGTTCTTCGCGGAAATCAACAGTCCGAGGTCGACTTTGCGCTGGTTGGGAAGGGCGTCTCCATCATCGCCATGGATGAGCAGGGGAGGCCCTCTCCATGAACAACATCTACATTCCGGCCTGGCACTATCGCGCACCCGGCATCGTCCAGCGGACCTGGGGCTGGAGCCCGGTCGAGGAAATGATCCTGCTGTCCCTGGACCGAAGCCCGGGGACGATCAATCACGTCTCCGAGACGCTCAAGATCCCCCGACAGGTGGTCGGCTCCACCGTAGCGCGGCTTATGCAGTTCGGGCTTGTTGAAGTCCGGCTCTCGCCCCATCCAGTCCTCGTCACCAGCAGTATTGGTCATGACTTCATCCGCACCGGCCGCGCTCTTCCTGAACGCTCGGCCGATCGTGAGATCGGCATCAGTGTGGTCTACGAAAAGGTCGGACTGTCCGTCTTCAGGACGAGGGACGTTGACACGATCCCAGTCACCAAGCTTCCTGCCAAGGGCGCAATCATTCGGTTTCCGGAAGGGGAGCCGCCAGAGACGCATTATTCGATGATGCAACGGGTCAACGAGTTCATGGTCGGAATGCTGAGGCCCGGAGAATGGCTGCGCGGCGTGCAGGCCAACAGCTCCTTCCTGGAGGCGAAATTCCTCGTGCTCGATCTCGATGAGATCGGTGCCGGCGTCTTTCCGCAAGGTGCCAGCGACCAACTCGTCGAGGCCCTCAAAGCGACAATCAAGACCGGCGTTCTACCGAAGACCACCACACCGCCACCCGAGCGTCCCGTATCTATCCAGACCCGGTTGAGCGCCAAGGACATCGTCGTCGGAGCCGAGCAGCACTTGCAACGCTTCGAGCAGATTGTTGGCGCCGCCAAGTCCAACATAATCATCCTGTCCACGTTCGTGGCTTCTCAGTCCGATGAACAGGGCCGTGATCGTCGGGAACGCATCGTGCGAGCCCTGGAGGATGCGTGTAAGCGCGGCGTGAGATGCCACCTCTTCTTCGGCACGTCGCTCGATCGCGCCAAGCACGCCGCGGCCATGCAGGAACTCTATCTGCGCCTGTCCGCTGCACGGCAAACCAGGGGATTTCTTCTGGTGCAGAGGGATCCGGTCGAGAGCCATGCCAAGTTCCTCGTTGCCGACGACGGCCACGACGGCGCGGTGGTGCTGATGGGATCGTGCAATTGGCTCCACTCTCCCTTCTCGGCCGTTGAGGTTTCAGCCGAACTCAAAGAACCCAACGCGGTCGCAGAAGGGCTGGATCTGCTCCGCGAGATTGTGTCCAGGCTCTCAAGCGCCAGCCGATCCGTGGAGGCACTGCAGTTCATGGCGTCCGAGCTGCGGCGCCAGCGAAACATGCTGTCGACATCTGAAGAGGCGCAGGCGCCGGCAGCGACGCTTACGATCCTGCTTGCCGCTGACCATGAGCGCCTGCTGCGCGCTGCGGCCCACGATGCGCAACAGCGCTTCGTCTGCTGTACCAACAAGGTGGGCGCGAACATGGTGCCGGCGCTGTTCGATCCCGCCGAAGTCGCAGGCCGGCGTCTCGGCGACGTTCGCATCTACTATTCGCGCCGGACCGGCCCGGTGAAGCGCAGCCACGTCACAAAACACCGCGAAAGGCTCCACGGCATAGTGGAGCTCACAGGTGTGCCCGAACCCCAGTTGCATGCGAAGTTTCTGGCTTGGGACACCGACCATGTCGTCGTCAGCAGTCTAAACTGGGGATCACAGTCTCGCCTCGAGGGCAACCCACTCGATGAAATCGGGCTCTATCTGGAGGGGCCCAACCTGGCGACGTCGCTGCTCAAGACCTTCGAGCATGAACTCGAATGAAATGGCCGCAGTGATCCTCTATCTCAGCGGCGCTGTGTGCTCGCAGTCCGGGAACTGGCTACAGCCCAGAAAGCGGCGATTGGCAGGTCCGCTTCGCTCGACCAGGTGACCGGCCCGACACGCTGGGCATTGTAGCAAAAGCTCGCCGTCTATCGTCTCGAAGCGCAGATCGTCACTAGCAATCTCGGAGAGCTCACGGATGTAGCGTGAGGGTTGCCTCGCGTTGGTGAGCAGGAAGACGCCGCGGCTCGCGCGGGTCAGGGCGACGTAGAACAGCCGCCGCTCCTCCGCATATTCGAACGTTTCCGGTCGCGGCATCACAAGATTGAGCAGCTCATCATCCTCGATCTGGCTCGGCACCCCGTAGTCGCCTTCGCTGACATCGAGCAGGATCGTGTAGTCCGCTTCCAACCCCTTGGCCCGATGGAACGACAGGCCCGACACCTCGATGTTGTCGAACCGGGGCGTTGAACCCTTGAACGGGTCGAGCTGGTTGTAACGCCATAGCACCATCACCTTGAGTTTCTGGCGCGTATCGCTCCGCCACTGTTCCGAGAGACCGCCGAGGAAGCTGTCTAGGCGCCTCAAGAGGCGCCAGCAGGCGTCGCCAAAGTTGGGTTTGACTCCATCGCCCTCGATCGGAACAACCCGGATCGACCTGGCGATCGCCGCCCGCGCCGAGCGTACCGACTTCTTGAGCTGCTCGGGGTTGCGCTGAACGAAGTTCGCGGCCGTTTCGGCAATGAGCTGGTTGCAGCGATAGGTCTGCTCAAGCCGGCCCTGCCAGCTCGCGCCGAAGTTTGCTTCGAACTGCGTGAAAATCGTGATGTCGGAACCAGCAAACCGGTAGATCGACTGCCAGTCATCGCCGACGGCGAATGTCTTTGTGAATCGTCTCTGGTGCTTCAGCGCCTTCACGAGGTTCGCACTCGGCTCGGAAATATCCTGGAACTCATCGGCAAGGATCAGGGCGTAGGGGCTCTGATACCTCCCGGTTTCTACGAGGCGCGTCGCATTGGCGATCATCGAGTCGAAATCGATGCGGTTGGCTTCCTCGAGCCTTCGGGAATAGGCTTGGGTGATGATCCACACCGCCCGCGCAAATTGCTTGGCACGGGTCTGATCGTGCAGCGATCCTGCGCGATCGAGCAGCATTTCGAGGGTCAGATGACTGGCGCGGATATGCTTGATGCAGACCGCGATCAGCTTGTGATAGTGCTTGACCGCCACCGGCTCGAGGGCGTGGACGATGGCAGAGTAGCCTTTGCGCTGAAATGGGATGTTGCGCTTGGAAAGTTCGGCTTCGAGCGTCTCGACGAGGGTGCCATTCTGCGCCTGTGCCGACGTCGTTTCGAATACGTCCAGCTTCGCCACGCGATATGAAGCCCGCTTGCTTTGGGCGTGTTCGACGTAGTTGGCGAAGGGCGACGAGCCGTCGGCATTGATCGCAAGATGCTCGTGGATCGTGTGGCTTGCCGGATAGTAGAAGTCCGGATGCAGGTGCCTGGTTGCGCCCTCTTCATCCTCGACCGCAACCTGCCGCTCGTACTCGAATTCCACCGAGTGCAGCCAGAGCCAGTTGACAATGGTCTGCTCCTGCAACGACTTCACAAAGACACCGGCCATCGTGCCGATCGTCGCGTTACCCCTGCGCCTGCGCACCGACAAATAGCGATCGTGATCGGCCTTCGTATCGAAGGCTTCGGCTGGGATATCGGCCTTGGGATAGAGGACAAGAAGATCGATCCAAATCTTGGCGAACTCATGATTCGAGCCGAGCAGGTCCTCGATGATCGCCTCGATGACCTTGGCCTCACCAGCGGGGTGCTCTACCCAGTCGGCAAGTTGGGGCGGACGGCCTTCAGTCTCTTCGATGATGCTGCGGCCCAGCGCGTGAAAGGTTGTGACGCGGCATTTCAGGTTCGCCACATCGACGCCGAGCTGACGGGCGATCCGTTCCTTTAGGTCCTCGGCCGCGCTCTTGTTGAAGGCAAGCACGAGGATCTCATCCGGGCGCTGAAGCTGCTTGGCGAGGACATACGCGACCTTGCCGACCATCGTTGCGGACTTGCCTGAGCCGGCCGACGCGACGAGCAGGTTGTTGTCCTCGAGCCTGATGCAGGCTTCTCGCTGTTGGTCGGAGAGGGATCGTCCATCGAGATCATCGAAGAATCGGCGGTACCTGGAGAGTTCGGCACCGACAAACTCGTCATTGTATCGGTGCCGAACGTTCACATCCGTGAGGAAGGCGAGCGACGCAGGCAAGGTTGCCTTCAAGCCTGGCGGCATCATCTGCGGATCGAAGAGCGGATGGGACAACGCCGTTGCCGCGTCGCCAGGAACGTCCGCAATGGCCCGCGCAAGATCGGCGTGGGCGAGATACTGCCGCTGATCATCCGTGATTGCCCGAAGGCGGATGTCCACTTCGCCCAGCTGGTCCGCGTGGGATGCAATCTGTTCGGACAGGTGGTTGTTGACGAAGCGATAGAGATCGGCGGCGAGTTGCTGGGCAGCCTGTTCTCCGAGACAGGCAAGACTGTCGACCCGATGGTGGGATCGCACGTCGACGTAGTGCCAAAGCAGCGCCTTGCTCACTGAGATGGCCGTTACATCGAGGCATGCCACGTCCATGCTTCCGGACGAGACCAGTCGCAGTCGGTCCGGCGTCGACGGATTGAGCACGAGCTTCCAGCGTCCCGACGGTAGAAATCGGGCGAAAAAACCAGGGCGATATGTTCGGCTGCGTCCAGACATTCTGGACTAGGTGCCACAACAATGGCAGCGTCGTCACGATGGCACGATTATACCATCGCGACCACGGCAGTTACGAAGAGCGACTGGCAGCCTCGCCGAGAACGGCTTCGCCGTATCTAGTGCCGCTAGTTTGAAACGACATAGACGTGGCCCTCGACGTCCTCTCCACGATCCCGGCGGACCAGAACGGGCCGGATCCAGATCAGCCGGCGTTCGAGATTACCCGCGCCATGGGCCTGCCGCCGCCAATGTCCTCGGCGCCAATGCGGCAGCAATTCGCGGCCGGATGGCATTGTAAGATCGGCTTGGGCTTCGGCGGTGTTCGGCGCGTTCAGTTGCAGAGTTATGTTTCGCGCCGAAAAGAAGCCCCTTTCCGCCAATTGTCCCATTGCGGTTCGGCGACGCTTGGGGGTGGGCCCGTGCAGAGCCCCGTCGACAAGCGACTGAGGCGCGTCCGTCGGCCAGGTCGGTTCGGAGGCGACGGGCTCGGCCGATAGCAGGCAGATCGCGTTGCAGAGGAGCGCCAGCACGCTGCGCATCGTTGGCAACGCCAGGACATTGAAGGCCGCGGCACGCTCAAAGCCGGTGGTCACTGGTTCCTCTACCAAGTATCCATCTTCGGCGGCTTGCCGGATTCCATCGACGAGCGCGGCTTGGGCTTCCGGGTCGGCCTCGAGAGCGATGTCGCTCGACGTCGTTGCGCGTTCGATTGCAGCTTCGAGCGTGTCTTGGACATTCGCCAAGATCTTGAGCGGGGCGTAGAAATGCGGTTCGGGATCGGCGATCCAGGCCGACTTTGCCCGAGTGGGGCTCTCCGTGCGTCGGGTCGTGACGTAGAACGTCAGGTAACGTTGAGGCCCAGCATCGTCGTCGATCGTGAACGTCTCGACATAGGCGCCATCGATTACGTTCGGAAGGCCGGGCAGACCAACCGAGAGGCCCCCAGCGAATGCAAGATAGAAGGCCCGGAACGGAAGCCGGATGTCGGCAAGCCGGATATCGCCGAGATCGGTCCGTCCAAGAAGGGCAGTCACCTCGCTCGGCAGGAGGAATGAATTGCGCCCGGCGCTGGCGAAATTCGCAATATGCGCGAGCGTGCTGACGGTCTTGTTCACCACATCCATGGTGGATGGGCGCTGCTCTAAAGCCATCCGGCCGAGGCCGGCATTGTAGAGCTCGACCACCTTTTCGGTCATCGCGTCCAGAGTCGCGCTACGCAGCAGGCCCTGCGGGTCGCGCCGAACGGCCTGCTGAACGATCCGTTCGGAGCCCGGAACGGCACGCAGGAAGCGCATGGGGTGAACGTCTTCGGCGCGAAAACTCATAACTAGCTAGGACTCCTCCATCGCTTTGGCAGCTGAGAAGCAGGACGCCAGGCACTCACCTGTCAAGTGCGGACCCGATCATCCTCATGCGAGTAGAGGCGATCCGCGACGAAGGCGCCTCACGCTGCCAGACGATGCTCTTCCTCGGATTGGCTCGCTGGTTCTCCCACGGCTTTGATCAGGAAGAGATCAAGCGCCGCTCGGCGGGAGTCACGATCCATGGCGTAGGCCGTCTGCTTGAACTCGATGCCCTCCAGCAGCCCCTTGATGTAGCCGGAGATGGTGTCGGCGGCCATAATCAGCGCTGTGTCCACGCTATGGATGTAATTGCTCGTTACGGAGCCCTTGGAGTGGCCGACCAGCGCGGCAATCGTCACCTCGGTGAAGCCAAGATCGTTGGCGATACTGGCAAAGCTGTGGCGCAGGACATGAGGTGTGACGTCGGAGAGGGGACTGTCCCTGAAGATCTGCTCCCAATGGTTCGGGAAGCTGCCGAACGCGTTGTTCTCGCGCTGACCGGGGAAGACGTAAGTGCCCACGGCGGTCTCGCGCCGCTCCTCTAGATATTCGACCACGGGCAGTCCGATTGCGCGAATGGATTCGCCTTCCTTGCTGTCCACGAGGCGCAGGCAGCTCCCTTCGGTGTCAGCCTCGATCCACATCAGGTTGATCATTTCCGAGCGGCGGCAGCCGGTGAGCGCGATCTGCCGTATGATGTCGACCGTCATTTCGTACTTTTCGTTCTCCGCCGCCTCACGAAGCATCTGGCCTAGAACGCGGTATTCCGCTTCGCTCAGACGGCGTTTGCGGACATTATCTTTGGGCTTCTTTATGCCGTGCGCCGGATTCATCTCGATGATGCCGGTATCGACGGCAAAGGTGAGGATGCCGCCAAGCAAACCAACGGTACGCGTTGCTGTGCCGGCACCGCCGCGCACGATGGCCTTTCCGCGCAGTTTCTTCGTCTTGACGGCGACGCGGGTCTTTCCGGCCATGATGTCCTTGAGGACCTTGTTGATGTCGGCGCGGGTGAGATCCTTGACCCGTCGGGTGCCGATCAGCGGGATGATGTGCCGATTGATGCGGCCGGTGTCGGTGCCGACCGTCGTTGCCTTTTTGGGCCGTCCGCCTTTCCCGAGGATCAGCCCTGCCTCTAGATCGGCGAGGTAGAGTGTGCAGAGCTCCTTCACGGTGATCGACTTGTGATCGAGTTGACGCTCCTCGGCCGGATTCTCGCCCTGAGCCACGCGGCCGAACTGGACCTTTGCCTCCTGGCGCGCGGTCTCGGGTGTCCAGACGCCATGTAGACCGATCGTGTAGCGGCGGGACCGGCCGAGCGCGCGATACTGGATGACGTAACTGCGCTTGCCGGAGGCGAAGACGCGCAAGCCGAAACCTGGTAGATCGTCATCCCAGATGACGTAGTCCTTATGGCGGATTTCGGAGGCATCTACGAGCCGTTTGGTGATCTTGGGCATAGCCGTTCTCCTGTCGGCCCTGGAATCCTGCGTAAGCACCACGTAAGCACGCGGGGGAAAGTCAGGGCGCAGTTTTGGATAGGAACGGTCGCTTCAAACGTGAAAAATATCCAGCGATTTCAAGTGGATATCGTATTGTGGCGTGCCCTATCGCGTCTTTCGGATAAGGCAGGTTTAATTGCTCCGAAGGCAGGGGCCGTTGGTTCGAATCCAACCGGGTGCGCCAAAATTATCATGTGTCTCCAATAGCTTACTTGAATATGTGCGGCGGTTTGCTGTGTGTCGGGGCAACCTTCGCGTAAGCGGAACACCTTGGTTTTTCGCTTCCTTCTGCCGGTGCTGCCGTGTGTACCAGCGCGTAAACCACTGATTTCGTTGCGGAGGGCATTCGAGACGAGCCAGAAAATGCTTGATCGCTGCCCAGGTGGGCAGCGATCAAAGGCGACTGAAATTCGGAACTGCTCTCGCGGTGCAGCTTCTCAGGCACGGGGTCCAAACAGTTCAGCGTAACGCTGGAGGTAGAGCGGCCAGCCTCCATCGGCGGCAACCCCATCGCGCACGCTTTCCCAGCCTCCACCGTGGCGTTCGAGCTTCCGGTGCTCAAGGTCGAGGCGAGTACGGTTTCCGGTCTCGGCAGTGAAGCGGACTTCCCACTCGCTGGCGTTGTTGGGATCGGTTTCAAGCCGCCATTGAGGACTAATGTCCCAGGTCAGGAGCACACGGTTCGGCGGCTCATATGCGAGCACACGTGCCCACCGACACTCGCTTCCATCCGCGCCACGGTCAACGATATGGCCACCGACGCGCGGCTCGAACACCGTCTCAGAAATCGGCGCCGGAAGCAGGTTGTGCTCTTTAGGCTTGAACTTGCCAAAATCCTCGGTGAAGACCTTAAAGGCTCGCTCAATCGGCGCGTCGACCACGATCGAGTGTCTGACGACGGTTTCTGGTGCGTGCATGTTCATTGTTCATTCCTTGGGTGGTTGTTCGACTGCTTGCTTGTAGGCAGCGAGCGTCTTCATCCAGAACCGGTCGAGTTCGTTCCGAAGAGCCGCCAGTCCCTCGCGCTCGACGTGGTAGATTCGTTGCTTTCCAGCCGGCGTGTCGGCCACGAGCTTTGCCTTCTTAAGCACCTTGAGGTGCTGAGAAACCGCCGACCGGGTCACCGGCAGAACACGAGCCACGTCGGTGACCGAGCGAGGATGCTCGGCCAACAGTTCGAAGATCGTGCGCCTGGTCGGGTCACCCAGGGCGGTCCAGCTGTGATTCGTATTAGTCACGACTAACGTGTTAGCATCTACTAACGCGAAGAGTCAAGCCGAGGTTGCCGCCCGCGTCTCGCGCGCGAACTGGCGCGCGGCTTCCGGTTCTTGAGGATGTCAACAGCGGGTTGCGTAGCGGGGTTACGTCGAGTTGCGCTTGGCTCTTCTCGCGCACTCAAAAATACTGACGCGTCACAAAGCGGCGATACGCTCCACTGCATCAGGGATCCGATGAAACGGTGGGCATGCTAGAGGCCGCCCGCGTGCAGGGTCAGTTCGAGCCGGTCCTGGAGAAGTTGCTTTACGAACAGCCGAAGTGGGCCGTGCATGGCGCGCCTGACCCCGAGGCGGCATGACGGTTCGTGGGCGAGGCAGGCCTGGATGTCGCCAAAGGGGCGCAACGACGCGAAGGCCGCCCCGGCGGTCGGCGCCGTCCTCAACCAGGACGTCGAAAGACATGAAGGCGATCAACCTGCAAGGCACGCCCACCTTCTTCGTTAACGGGAAGCCGCTGACGTCCTTCGGGCCGCAGCAGTTCTACGATCTGGGAGCCGCCAAAGTGAAGGCAGTGGAAGGCACTGCCACGCAGTAGTCACTTCGAGAGAGATCGG
Source organism: Mesorhizobium yinganensis (assembly GCF_040081985.1). Lineage (NCBI taxonomy): Bacteria > Pseudomonadati > Pseudomonadota > Alphaproteobacteria > Hyphomicrobiales > Phyllobacteriaceae > Mesorhizobium > Mesorhizobium yinganensis. Next base: position 9,440 of record NZ_JBEBMH010000020.1, read on the forward strand.
GCAAGTTGATCGACGATCAGCTTCGCGTCGTCACCCGCTCCCATGACGAGCGCCGAGGCACGGTTACGCTGCCACGGGCGTCCAAGGAAGAACAGGCCCGTGACGGGAGACACGTCGCGCGGGTGGACGTCCGTTTACTTCCAAGGCCTGTAGGCAAGGAGCCTGAGCGCGTTGGCTGTGACGAGCACGGTCGCCCCGGTGTCGGCGAGGATCGCCATCCAGAGCGTCGTCACGCCGAAGAGGGTGGTCGCGAAAAACACGACCTTCAGGCCCAGCGCGAGCGCGATGTTCTGCCAGATGTTGCGCAGAGTGGCCTGCGAGAGCGAGACGAGGTCGGCCACGCCTTCAACCCGGTCGCGCAACAGCGCCGCGTCTGCGGTTTCCAGCGCGACGTCGGTGCCGCCACCCATCGCGATGCCGACGGAGGCGGCCGCCAGCGCGGGCGCGTCATTGATGCCGTCGCCGACCATGGCAATCGGGCCTGCCTCCTTTAGCCTGCCGATCTCCGCCAGCTTCGCGTCCGGCAGCAGTTCGCCTCGGCCCTCGAGATCGAGACCAGCAGCGATCGCCGTAGCCGTGCGCTGGTTGTCGCCGGAGAGCATGATGACGTTCACGCCACGGTCCTTGAGCCGCCGCACGCCCTCCGCCGCATCTCCTCGTGGCTCGTCGCGCAGCGCGATCAGGCCTTCGACCCTCTTGCCCGCGAGAAGGACGACCACCGTCTTCCCTTCCTCTTCCAGCGACAGGATGCGTTGCCGGACGCCAACGGAAAGCTCGGTCTCGTCCACCGCGTGGCGAGGAGACCCGACCGACACGAAGCCGGACTTCAGGCGCGCGGTGACCGCCTTACCCGGCACGACGATGCCACCGCCGAATGTCGCGGGAAGCTCCAGCGCGCGTTCCTTGGCCGCTGCCACGATGGCGATGCCCAACGGGTGGCTGACGTTGCGCTCCACTGCGGCTGCCTTGGCCAGCACGTCGTCCTCGGTCCCGGACACCGCCACGATGTCCGTCACCTTGGGATGTCCGCGGGTCAGCGTCCCAGTCTTGTCGAAGGCGACCGTGCAGACCCGGCCGAGCGTTTCGAGCGCCGCGCCGCCCTTGATGAGCAGGCCCTGCCGCGCGGCGGCTGCCAGGCCGGAGGCGATCGCCGCGGGAGTGGAGATCACGAGGGCGCAGGGGCATGCGATCAGCAGCGTGGCGAGGCCGCGGTAGATCCATGTCATCCAGTCGCCGCCTAAAAAGAGAGGGGGACGATGATGATGATCGCGGCGACTGCCATCGCGCAGGGTGTGTACCAGCGCGAGAAGCGGTCGATCATGCGCGCCGTGGGAGCCTTCGATTCCTGAGCCTCCTCGACCATGTGGATGATGCGCGCGATGGTGTTGTCGGCGGCGACGTGGGTGATCCTGACCTTTAGTTCCCCGTTGGCGTTGATAGCCCCGGCATAGACCTTCGCGCCAGCTTCCTTCAGCACCGGGACAGACTCGCCCGTGACGCGCGCCTCGTTCACCTCGGACGAGCCTTCCTCGACGATGCCGTCCGAAGGAATCCTGTCGCCAGGGCGTACCGCGACACGGTCGTCGATGGCGAGCGCCTCGGCGGATACGGTCTCGGTCGTTCCGGACGCGGTCACCCTAAGTGCATGCCGGGGCACGAGATCGATCAACGCCTCTATGCCCGCGCGGGCACGTCCTGCCGCAACCGTCTCCAGAAGCTCGCCGACGGCGAACAGGAAGATGACGATCGCGGCTTCTTCCGCCTCACCTATCGCGACCGCGCCGAGTGCGGCCACCGACATCAGCGTCTCGATGGTGAACGGCGATCCCTGCATCGCCCCAGCGACGGCGCGGCGTGCAAAAGGAATGACGCTGACCATAGCGGCGGCCGCGAACAGCCACGTGTCGTATTGCGGCAACGCCAGGGAAACGAGAAACGCCGCGGCAAACAAGGTGCCCGTGATGAAGACCAGGCGGGCTTTGGCACCTCGCCACAATGGCTCCTTCGTCCGTCTGGCAGGGAGAGAAGGGACGGCTTCGGGAGCCTGGCCGACAGGATGGTATCCAAGCGCCCGGACCTTCTCCTCGATCACACGCCGCTGCGTGCGGTCCTGATCGAACTTCAGCGCCAGCGTTCCCGCCTGGTAGCTGACGCTGACTTCGCTCACCCCTGGCAGCCGCTGCATCGCGGTCTCGATCTTCATCGCGCAGGACGCGCAGTCCATGCCCTTGATCTGCAGCCTGATCTGACTTGCATTTGCCACTTCGGTCACCTCGACATCCTCGACGTGACGCATTAGCTAGGGCCTGTAGTCACTACAGGGTCAAGCTATGAGTGCCAACATTCTGACGATCGGGCATCTGGCCCGGGAGACGGGGACCAAGGTCGAAACAGTCCGTTTCTACGAGAAGTCCGGGCTGCTTCCGAAGCCAACCCGGACAGAGGGCAACTACCGCTCCTATGACCGGGCGCACCTCAACCGCCTGAGCTTCATCCGGCGCGCGCGGGATCTCGGGTTCTCTCTCGACCAGATCCGCGCTCTGCTGGCGCTGTCAGACGACCGCGAGCGCTCCTGTTCTGCGGTGGACGAGATAGCCAAGGAGCACCGGGGGGAAGTCGAACGGAAGATCGCCGACCTCCAGTCCCTGAAGAAAGAACTCGACCGGATGATCGACCAGTGCGGCTGCGGGGCGGTCGCCGACTGCAGGATTATCGAGTGCTTGTCACCGGTGCAGTCCTAGCTAAGGCGGTCAGCGAATTGGCAACTTGGGGCATTAAACGGACTGGCAGCTTCTCATGAAGAGCAGACACTCACGGCTCCGCGCCAATCCATCAAGATTTATCTCCCCCCGCGCGCAGCCGCGAACCAGAACCCGACGCACAGCGTCAGCGATCCGATGAAAATCGCGGCGAGCACCGCTTCGTAGCCGCCGCTCGCCTGCCAGAGGACCGCAGCCGCCAGCGGCGCGCCCGCTTGCATGAGGTTCATCGGCGCGACCAGCGAGCCGTTGACTGCCCCGTAGGCCTCTCGAGTGACCATCTCCGGGACCGCTAGCCCGCGGACGATCGTGATCATGCCGTTCGCCGCTCCGTAGAAGGCGGCGACGAAGGCGATGACGGCGACTTGGGGCGGCGCGACGGCGAAGCCGATGACGGCCAGCGGGAACACGACGACGATCGCCGATCCCAGAGTCCGCACGGGAGCCTCGGACGCGAAGGCGTGGATCAGGACGCGGCCGGCCACCTGCGCCGGACCGATGACGGACAGCACCATGACAACCCCTGTCGAGTCCAAGCCGCGCTCGAGCAGCAGCGGGTAGAAATGGTAGGTGAGGGACGAGAACGCCGCCGCATAGGAAATCCATGCCAGCATGAGCCCCCAGTAGGCGGGCCTGCGCATCGCCGCCCCGACAGCCGCCCGGCCCGCAAGCGGAGCTGCCTCGTCGGGCTGCAGTATCCGGGCCGGGATGTCCTTCCGCGGGTCGATGGCGAAGAAGTAGAGGCCTCCGCAGACGATGGCGTTCACGCCAGCAATGACGAGCAGCGCGCCGCGCCAGCCCTGCGTCTCGATCAGGAACTGGATGACCGGGATGAACACGGTGCTGGCGAACCCGCCCCACAGCGTCAGTGCCGTGATGCCCTTGCGAGCGTTCAGCAGCCCGACGCGCCGAGCAATGACGGCGAAGGCCGGTTCGTAGAGGGTGGCTGCCTGCATGCAGCCAAGTACCGCCAGGACGGAGTAGAAGGCCACGAGTCCTTCAACCTGCGACCAGGCGGCAAGCAGGATTCCCGCCAGCACCGAAGCGCCCGACATCAAGAGGCGACCGTAGCCGCGGTCGATCGCGGCTCCCACGGGATAGGCAGCGGCGCCTGCCAGCAGCATTCCAAGCGTGGCGGCCCCGTAGAGTTCGGTCTTCGACCAGCCGAGGTCCGTCCGCATGGCCTCGGCGATAAGGGGAAAGCCGTAGAACAGGGTTCCCCAGGAACAGATCTGGGCCGCTCCGAGAGCGCTTATGAACCAGTCGTTTCCTGCTCCCTCAGGGACTGCCCTCACGCGGCGCTCCGGCAGCAGGAATCAACTGCGGCGGCTGGCTCGGGAGTTTTCTCCGAGCAGCCGCAGCCGGCTTCGCCCTTTTCTTTCGCGATGGCATCGTCGGCGCAGCACGCATCCGCGCCCACGGGAGCCGGGCCGCCGCAGCACGAGGAGGCGTGCGATGCCGCAGGTGCACTGCATACCCCCGTCTCCGGGAGCACAAGGCGAACTTCCCGGGCCGCGGCACGGTCGCCAGCGATCTCGGCGACGACGGACCTTACCTGTTCGTACCCGGTAGCCATCAGGAAGGTCGGCGCGCGGCCGTAGGATTTCGAGCCGACGATCACCAAGCCGGGTTCCGGATGCGCGAGTTCATCAATGCCGTGCGGCGGGACCGTGCCGCAGGAATGGAAGTTCGGATCGATCAAGGGCGCGAGTGCCGGCGGCGCCTCGACGGCCGGGTCGAGCGCGAGACGCACCTCGCGGAGGAAGGAGAAGTCGGGGCGGAATCCCGTTGCGACCACAATCCGATCGACCTCTTCTTTCACCGAGACATTGTCCAGCGTCGCGGTCACCACCAGACGTCCACCGGACTCCACGACGCGTTCGGCCGCGAACGGGGCGAGCATCCGGAGCCGTCCCGCGTCGATGGCTTCCTTCGCCGCGAGGCCGAGTGCTCCGCGCTCGGGGAGTTGGTCGTTCAGCCCGCCGCCGAGCAGCTTCCCGATACGGTGCCGACGAAGCGCCCACAGGACCTCCGTCCTCGGCGCCTCTGCCTGCAGCTCAAGCAGGGCGAGCGCGATGTTGATGGCGGAATGCCCGCTGCCGACTACCAACACCCGCTTGCCCGCATAGAACTCGCGTTTCGCTCCGGCGACATCGGGAATGCCGTAGGCGATCCGGTCGGAAGCCTCGGCCTCGCCGGGTACTGGAAGGCCGCCGACGCCCATCGGGTTGGGTTTCCGCCATGTGCCGGAAGCGTCGATTACAGCCCGCGCCACCAAACGGTGCTCGCCTGCCCTGTCCCGATAGCGGATGACGAACGGAGCATCCGCCCGTCCGTCGTTCGACATCAGGTCGTGGCCGAGGCGAGTGATCCCCGTCACTTCCGCGCCGAGACGAAGCCCGGCCGCGATAGACGGCACCTTCGACAGCGGCTCGAGGTACTGGTTGACGATCTCCTGACCTGTAGGCAGGTAGCCGCCAGCGGGAGCCGCGACGCCTTCGTCGGCCAAGAGCGCCCGGGCGGCCTCGTCCACGTTGTAGTCCCATGGTGAGAACACCCGGACATGTCCCCATTCCAGGAGCGCGGCGCCGACACGAGCGCCCTGCTCGAAAACGACGGGTCGCAGGCCTCTTTCAACAAGGCGGGCGGCGGCCGCGAGGCCAACCGGACCGGCACCGACGACGGCAATGGGGAGATCGGTCATGGCAGCGCTCCTTCTTCGATATTTCTCGCATGTTCGAAATAAGCAGCTAAAAAAGGGGAGCCGTCATGCACGCTCCCGCGACCTCCGCCTCGGCTGCGCTTCCGGCGGGCAGGTACCGTCTGCGCAGCACTCATCCGCGAGGTAGCCGAGCAGCGCCTGCATTGCCGGGTACTGCGCTCGGCAGATCAGGGTTGTCGCATGCCGCTCCTGGCTCAACAGCCCGGTGTCCAGCAGCCTTTTGCAGTGATGCGACAGCGTCGAGGCCGGGATGCCAAGCTTGTCCTGGATGCTGCCGACCGGCAGGCCCTCGGCGCCGGCACGCACCAGGATTCGATAGATGTTGAGCCGCGTCGGGTTTCCGAGCGCTTCAAGCTGGAGGGCTGCCTGCTGGAGTTTCATGACCTGAGCCTAATCGCGGGATGCCCATGCGGTCAATTGAATTTCGATGATTGTCGAAATTCAATTTCCTGATCATCCGCCAGATCGAGTGCTGGTTCACTAGCTCCAGCACGTCCTCCGCGCTTTCGACGCGCTCGGAATAGCAGTCGGGCAGACCGCTGAGTGGGACGGAAGGAAACGACTGCGAATGCCATCTTGGCACGAACTGCGACTACGATCAGGCGGCGCGATTCGGCCCCTTTTCGCTTGATCACAAGGTACTGGCGCCAATCTGTAGTACAGAACCGTAGGTTACCGATCCATCATCGTGGGGAATGGCTCCGTCGGTCAGGACGGCGCGTTCGATCCTGTCCGTCCCCATCAGATGGAAGACCTCGGCTCCGCTTGCGAGGAGATGGTCGGCGATGATCCGCCGATGGCAGCGCCACCAGACGGCCTCGGAGCACATGATAGCGCATCGAAACTCGCTTCCAAGCGCCAGAAGCCGATCAAACCCTGCCTTGAAGTCCCCGGTGAGGGCGTAGTCCGCATAGTTGTGGAAGCTGCGGTTGCGCCACAAACCATTGGTTTCCGCAGGCACAGCCTCGACCTTCCTGCGTCGCCCGCCGAGCGGAACGATCAGTTCGTACCTGATCTGCGCTTGGGCCAGCGAACGGGCGAGGTTCTCGCTGTCGAACTGCGGATAGGTTCTTGATCCGGGCAGCCTGCGGACGTCGACGACCATGCCTATCCTGGCCGCCCGCAGCAGATCGATGAACTCGTCGGCGGTCCGGTTCGAATGTCCGACCGTGAAGAAAGGGTGGCTCATTTGGTTCAGGAAGACAGCTATTTCTTGCGGTCGCCTCGATCTCCCTGACCGGGTTTCGTGTCGCTCTTCGCCTGCCGCTTCTGGTCCTGGCCGAGGCTCCGCCCGACATCCTCGACCTCCTTGAAACGGCCTTCGTCGTCGCGGCGGACATATCGTTTGTCGCCGGGTGTCGGTTCGATCAGTTCACGCTTGGCTGCCATCGGGCGTCTCCTTCATTGGCCGACTCCCAACGGACCGGGAATCCTTCTTGTTCCCGATGGCGACAGCGGAGGCCCGTCCAGCATGTCCAGGCGGCTCTTCAGCCTTCCGAGTTCACCTCTTCGTCGATCACCATCCTGTCGAGTGGGATGTCGTGCCATTGCGGATAGATGGTCTGAAGCCTTGCCAGCGCGTAACCCACGCCGAATGTCAGCGGCCTGCTCGGCATCGCGGCCAGGATGCGGTCGTAGAAGCCGCCGCCATAGCCGAGCCTGAACCCGGCCTCGTCATAGCCCACCACCGGAGCCACCACGATGTCCGGAAGGGCCGCCACGCCCCCGGCCGGCACCGGAATGTTCCACACGCCCTTCTCCAGCTTCTCGCCAGGAGACCAGGTGCGGAACTCAAGCGGCCGTCCCTTCTCCAGCACGACGGGAAGGGCAAGTTGACCCCCGCGCGCCGCCACGCTGGAGGCCCATTCCCGGAGGTCCGGCTCCCCGCGAAACGGCCAGTAGATCCCGACGACGCTGCCCTCGACGGTTCCGATCTCCGCGTCAAGCCGACCGGCTATCCTGCGCGCGGCCTCTGCCCGCGCATCCGCGGGGATGGCAAGGCGCTCTGCGATGAGACGCTCCCGCTGTGACTTGCGCCAGCGCGCGACATCGATGGCCGTCTGTGCATCGCCCGGAGCGATCCCCGAATAGGAAGGATCGAGCTCGTGCATGAAACAGGGTGGAGACGCGTAGCCTGCCGCATCCCTTTGCTTGTCCGTCATGTCCGTCCTCCTGTGGCTGCGTGTTCGCGAACGGGGTCAGTGCCTGCCGCTCCGTCGCACGCCGTTGTCGACGCGACGTCCGTGGTTCTTGCGTCGAGCGCAAGGGATTCGGGCGTCTGTGCAGGCAGCGCCGGCATGATACGGAAGTCGGACCGCTCAGCTGGCGGCAGCGCCCGGCTGCGCACCGAACGCCAGAGCGCATAGAGGCCGTAGAGCGCGTATACGCCGCCCATGGCGACGAAAAATCCGTCCGGACCCATCTCGTCCATCAGCCTGCCGCCGAGCTGCGGTCCGACCATGTTGCCGATCCCGTAGACGATCAGCAGCCCGCCGGACACCTGCAGGAACTCGTCGGCGCTCGCCTGGTCGTTGGCGTGGGCGACGTTCAAGGCGTAGATGGTGAAGAGGACCGAGCCGAGCGCGAACACGCCGGTGACGATCGCGACGGGATCGGTCGGGGCGACCATCACCATGCATGCGGAGATCGCGGCGCCGATCGCGCCAGCCAGCGCCATGACGTAGCGCCTGTCGATCCGGTCGGAGAGCCAGCCGAACGGCACCTGGAAAACCACGCCGCCGACCATCGCGGCGGTCAACATCGTGGCGATGCCTGTCTCGGTCAGTCCCGCCGCCTTGCCGTATAGCGGGCCGAAGTAAATCCAGTTACCGAAGATCACGCCTGCCAGAAAAGACCCCACGACCGCTGCAGGGGATTTCCGGAACAGGGCCCGTGCGTTGATCGTCACTTGCGTCAGCGGTTGGGGCGAAGGGGCGACCGATAGTGCCACCGGAAGCAGCGCCGCCCCGAAGGCGAGCGCGCCGACCATGAAGAGCGTCTCCTTCGTGATGTTCCCAAGCGGCAGGATGAACTGGCCCACCGCAACGCCCGACATCGACACGATCATGTACGCCGCGAAGACCGTCCCCCGGCTGGCGTTGTCGACGCGTTCGTTCAGCCAGCTCTCGATGACCATGTAGCCGCCGACCAGCGTCATGCCGCCCAGCGCACGGAAGAAGCCCCAGGCGACCGGATGGGGGACGAGCGCGAGCAGTAGCAGCGAGGCGGCGAGCAGCGTCTGCAGAACCGCGAAGACCCTGATGTGACCGACGCGGCTGACGAAGAGGGGCGTGAGGATGCAGCCTGCGGTGAAGGCGACGGCATAGGCAGTCCCGATCCAGGCGATGGCCGTCGATGACCAGCCTTCGGCGGACGCCCTAAGCGGGACGAGGACGTTGCCCAGCCCGGTCCCGACCATCATCAGGAAGGTTCCGAGAAGCAGGGCGGTGAAGGAGCGAAGCTGCTGCCACAAGATGTCGCTTGCCGTAGATGTCGATGCATGGAGCTTAGGCCATTCGGTCGGCACGGAACCCCTCGAATGCGTCGTCTGCCTGGCGCTTTCCCGCCATTGGCCGAGGGCGTGTGCAGACCAAAGCGTTCGGTATCGCGCCGAAGCAGAAGTTGGGCTTTGTCATCACCTGCGGTAAGCTGCCAATGGGATGCACTCGGTCGCGAGAGGGAATTGCCATGACGAAGTGGATCATGCTGGCAGTCGGCGTGCTGCTCTCGGCGAACGGCTTCTACACGCGCACCTATGACTTCCCGAATGACACCCCGGTCCGCTATTGCTTCAACATGGATGCTATCGGGGTCTACGGATGTTTCCATAACCAGCTGATGCCCATGCTGATCGCCTGGGCACCGTTCCTGATCGGGCTCGCACTCATCGCATGGTCTGTCGTCCGCGTGATCCGGAGAGCCGCCTGACTGGCTCGTCCGGTTGGGAAAGCAGCGCGGTTCCGCTGGCTTGACTTTCCGGTCGCGAAGGCCCACGTCTGGGGCATGTGCAGCACCGACCGCCACCTCCTTATGTTCTTCAGGGTGTGCCCCATCGCGGGCATCTGACCCCCGGCCAGGTCGCGTCGCGCCCCGGCCGCGGGGCATAGGCTGAATTCCCGCTGCTGCGGAGTCAGTCTCAAACAGCGGCAACATCCCAATCTCAGCAAGCGCCAGCGCCACGTCGAACACGTGCGCGCGGACCACAGTCATAAGAGGGCCGAGAACCATGGCTCAGGCAAACAAGAAGCACCGCAAGCCTGCGATCACCGTCACCCGCACCGACAGCGAGCGGCTCTGGCGGCTGGCCGAATCCTTCGCCGACCGGAATCCCGCAGTGGCCGAAGGACTCATCGCCGAACTAGACCGCGCGAAGGTCGTCGACGACGGACGGCTCGCCGCGGACGTCGTCCGCATGGGGTCTTCGCTGCGCTTCACCAGCGATCTCGGCGAGGACCGGCGCGTGACGCTCGTATTCCCGGGAGAAGCGGACATCGCCGAAGGCAAGGTATCGATCCTCACGCCGATCGGCGTCGCGCTGATCGGACTCGCCGCCGGCCAGTCCATCGACTGGACCGCGCGCGACGGACGCACCCATCGACTGACGGTTGAATCCGTCGACGCTCCCGGGTCACAGGCAGCGTCAGTCACGCCGTCGGCGGAACTGCGCGCCGCGTCATGACCGAAATCCGCCCGCCCTGCCGCCTCTCGCTTTTCGGGGGCTGCCTCATCGCAGGATAGCTGCCCCTGCGCCGCGCCAGTGCGGCCCAGGGGATTCTCCAGTGCGCCACAACGTAACCGCTCGAAGCCGAGCGATGGAGAACAGCTATGACGAGAGAGACCTGCTTCCTCACGACGAAGGACTTCACGATCCTGGAGGTGATGCGTGACCGCTGCCTCGGCCAGGACGATCCGCTCGCGCCGATCCTCAAGCGGAAGATCGAGGCGGCGACGGTGATGTTCCGCGACGACATCCCCGTCAACGTCGCCACCCTCAGCAGCCGGGTGACCTTCAGCGTCGACGGCCGCGATCCCGACACGCGCATCATCTCGCATGACCGGATGACGTCGCCGATCGGCATGTACCTGCCGATCACGACGGCGCGCGGACTGGCGCTGCTGGGCCTTTCCGAGGGCCAGGGGTTCGCCCTGCGCAACGGCGACGGCGAGGAGGAGCGGATCGTGCTTCACGAGGTTCACTACCAGCCCGAAGCCGCGAGGCGCGAGAAGGAGGCGCTGGAACGGCCCGGCACGCCGACCTTCGGCAAGCCGAGCCTCCGCGTGATCCGGGGAGCGTTCTACGACCAGCCCCGCCTCGTGCCGGTCGCCCATGACGGCTTCGACGATCCCGGCCCGTCGGCCGCCTGAACGTCCGCGGCGGCGCAGGAGAAACGAATGACCGAATACCTTGTCCTTGCCGCGGCGGCTTTCTTCGCCGGAGTGCTGAACACAATCGCGGGCGGAGGGACGTTCCTGACATTCCCTGCGCTCGTCTATACGGGCGTGCCGCTTGTTGCCGCGAATGCGACCAGCGCGGTCGCGGTGTTCCCGGGCTACCTCGGAGGAGCGATCGGCTTTCGCCGGGAGACTCGAGGCGTTCGATCTGCCGCGTCTCCTGCGCATCGTAGCCTTCACGGCGATAGGAGGACTCATCGGCTCCCTGCTCCTTCTCGTCTCCTCCAACGAAGCCTTCGCGTTCGTCGTGCCGTTCCTGCTGATGCTCGCGACCGTCGCATTCGCGTTCGGTCCCCCCGCATCCAGGGCTGGGCCAGCCGGCACAGCTTCGGCAAGGCGGAGGGACCTTGGGGCACGCTGCTCGTCTCCGTCTACGGCGGCTACTTCAACGGCGGACTGGGGATCGTGCTGCTGGCGTTTTTCTCCCTGTGGGGTATGCGCGACATCAACGTGATGAACGGGCTGAAGAACGCGCTGTCCTTCGTGCTTTCCGCGATTTCAGTCGCCACCTTCGCGGCGGCGGGCATCGTCGCATGGCCCCAGGCGGCCCTGATGATGGCGGCGGCCACGATGGGCGGCTATGTCGGCGCCCCTGTCGCAAGAGCCCTTCCGGCGTGGATGGTGAGAGCAGGGGTCATCGCGGTCGGCGTCACGATGAGTACCGTGTTCTTCTGGAGGCTCGTGGCATGAACGGGCTGACGGCATGTCGCCGGACCACGATCCGAAGACTTTGGAGGCGCGGCAGGGCCGTATTGACGCGGCCCTGCCCGTTCCGAAACGCTAACGCCGCTTTGCTCCAAGTTTCGGCGCGGCGATCGCCGACACTGTCGACGCAGCCTGAACCTTTTTCTCCTTGGGTTGCTTAGGCTTTCGGACTTCGCGGTTGCCTCTTCTCGTCGCCATTTCGGAATTCCTTCTTCCAATGTCCCAGCGCCTGGGCCGCGTCGGAACGCTCGAACCCCCGGCGGGAATGTTTCGTTCTATGGAAAGGGCAGCCCTGGTCCTGGGCGTTCGCCGCGGACCAGGGCTACAAGCCTGCTTGGGGCCGCCTACGGAAGGGGAGTCCGTATGAAGGAATTCTAGTCATGGCTCACATCATGACCAGTTAAATAGCAAAGTCAAATATAATCGAGCAAAGGCAACCAGCGACGCAAGGCCGCAGTTGATCTTTGTCTGTTGAAATATTTCGCAGAATTGACTATATATTTGATATGTTGAATTTCCGCCAAAAGAATAACTGGTTTGCTTTTCTAGCGCCATCCCTGACCCGCTCCTAGCCCCGAGCGGCTCGAACGCACGCGTTCGCCGCCTCGGGGCTTCCAAGAAGACAATCAGAGCATATCGCGATGGCGCGTTCCTCCCGTGAACGCACCCGTCGCAATGCACGCCGCCTTCGCATTCCTGCGCGCGCGGCTCGATCAACTTTTTGAACGGAGCGGCAATCATGTCCCAATTCAAGCGATCAGGAACCCATCCAGCATCAACCCGTCGCGCGGGTTTGCGCGCGACAGTCGCGGATCTCATCTCCCGCGCGACGCATCGTTGGCACCGCGGCCAGGCGGCAGCAGCGCTCCATCGTCTCGACGACTGACAGCTCGAAGACATCGGCATCTCGCGGAACGACATCCCCCGTGTCGTGGCAGGGCTGGTCCCCTCGAACATCGAAACCTCGACACGAGATGCCCGGATATCGACGCATGCCGACCGGCTCCTGACGGCGGCTAGGATGCAGTGAAGGAGGCAGTAATGGACTTGACCACCAGTACGATCGTGGCCGTAGGACTCCTCGGCATGATGATCATCGCGTTCCTTGTGATCTGAAGAGACAAGCCTCTCGCGACTGCGCGCCATCGCGATGGGCGGCCTGGTTGAGCTCGCGCTGTGCAAGCAGATCAGGATGTCCAGGCTCTGTCGTGAGCCGTGCCAGAGCGGGCGACGGCCATCCTGAACGCTGCATGTAACGGCCTGCTCCGGCACGGCCCCGACAATGCGGTTCGATTTCGCGGCAGGCCCAGTTATCGGAACGCATGCGCGAGTCGCCTACGCGACCGAGGCCTGGGTCGGGGGAAAGGCACGATCGCGGATTCGCACAGGCACAGGCCACGCAGTCTAGCACGGCGTGGTGGTCGCATGAGGGCTTGGCGCGCGTGCGGTGCGGATCGCGCAGCCAGATGCATCAGGGCACCCGGTCGTTCGCGACGATCCCTCCTTCGCCCTCCAAGCGTGCGATCCGTTTCGCTTCAGATTCGGTGAACTTCAGCCGCACGCCGATGCCGCCGCCATTCTCGTCGATGAACACGGCGCCGAGTTCCTCCAACGCTGCCTGGAGCGCCTTGATGGTGACTCCATCCGGCTTGTCGAGCTTTCGTTCGAAGTCGTGAATTACGGTTTCGTCGATTCCGGAGCGGATCGTGAGCTTCCCGCGGGTGATCTCGACTAGCGCTCTTGCCGCCCGGCACTGCGACCCAGTTATCATGCCATCCTCCTTCGGTTTTTCGTGGCGGCCAATCTTCTCCTGCGGCTCTTCGGTTGCAAGGGCGGCGTGGGGTCCGGTGGAGGTGGAACTCCTCGTCGCAAGATTCGCCGCAACGTGGCGGCGACCAGTTTCGATTCAAGGGCCGTGCCCTCTCTCATGCGTAGGTCCGTGGAGAAAACAGGCGCCGATAGTAGGCCGCTTCGCAATGAAGTCGATGATAGACAGCTGCGGTCCGCCCGGTTCGGCCAGAAAGCAGGCACATCAGTATGACTCCAGCAATGCCGGGCATCGCTTTGGCGGCATAATGTCGCCTCGGAAAGCAAGCCGCGAAGCCCTATCTAACAGCCATGTGCATGGACACTTTCATCAAGGTTTCGAGGCTTGCCGGGAACGGACGCGTCCGCCCCCGGAGCGGGCTTCCTCACCCTGAATTCCGCACCTGATCCTGCTCCGGGACATCTCTACGAAACCTGCGGTCTACCCCTGCGGCGCCAATCGCCGCATCGATGGAGCGTACGATGAGAACTCCCCGTTCACGGCTCGTCTGCCGTCCCTGCAACCGAAATCTCCCGCTGTCCGCCAGCCGCTGTCCCTGGTGTCTGACTCCTGTGCATCGCTCCCCGGGCCCGTTCCGGATGCCTGCGCTTTCGCACGTCGTCCCGTTGGACATGGGAGCGCGGTCATGATGCAGTCGATCGGCGGAACCGTCGTCTCTGACGGCCTCCTGAAGGAACATGCCGCGCTCCCGTGGCGCATGAGCGGCGACGGAACGCTGGAAGTGCTGCTGCTTCGCCCGCGGCGGGACGGCAGCTGGCGGATCCCGGCAGCCCGCTGTTCGGGTACGAGAACCGGCATCCAATCTGCAGACCGCGCGGCTTTCCACGACGCGGGCGTCACTGGAAGGGTTGGCCCCGAGCCGATCGGACGCTACGTCGCGCTGAGACACACGGCCGGAGACAGCTACAAGGCTGTGGAAGTCACGGTCCATGGACTCCATGTCTGGGGTAGCCTGGTCAGCTGGCCGAACGACGTGAAGGTGACGCGGCGGTGGATGCCTGCCGCCGAAGCGGCGGTCGCGGTCGAGGACCCCGGCCTCCGCGACCTGTTCCGGTCTCTCGTCTCCGGCGCAACACCCGTCAGACCGGTCCTGCCGACAGGCAGCCCACTGTTCGTGGCCACGACCGAACGGGTTTCAGGGCTTGCTTCGTCGGCAGGAGCAGATAGGTTCGCGCCATGCTGAAACTGCCAGCCTTCGTGCGCCTCGACGGCGCGCGCCTGCTCAAAGCGGGCATCTAACCCGGACGCGATCTGACCCCTGGCTCAGCGTCCGGGTCCGCCAGGCTACAGCAACCTCATTCGATCTTCGCGCCCGCGATCGCGGGCGGTCGCCTGCGGCGTTCGGCCGTGGCGGGGAGTCCTTCATGGAAATTCTCGATATCCTGCATCCGCAGGACGTCCTGGTGCGCGTGCCGCTGCAGGCCAAACGTCCGCTACTGGAGGTCCTGGCACGACGGCTTGCTTCAAGGAGCGGAATGTCCGCCGTTTCCGTTCTGTCGGCTCTGCTCGGCCGGGAGAAGCTGGGCGCGACCGCGATCGGACAAGGCATCGGCATTCCCCACGCGATGCTGGACGGACTGCAGGAACCCGCCGCGGTCCTTGCTGTTCTCGAGGCTCCGATCCCTTACCACGCGCCGGACGACCAGTCGGTCGATGTCGTTCTGGCCGTCATCTGGCCCCGGAACGGCTCCTCGGACTTCCTCACAGCGCTTGCGCACTTCTGCCGGCGGCTCTCCGATCCGCAGGTCCTGAGGCGGCTCAGGGGTTCGGCATCGGCCGAGGAAGCCCTCCGGCATCTTCGTGACCCGGCAGACGCGGCTTGTCCTTCCATCGCCGGGCTGTCGGCTCTCGCTGCGCCCCGGAGCCGCGCGGCAGCGAGGGGGAGCTGGCGATGAGCGCGATCGCGATGGACCGTCCCTCACGTTGGCTGGATGGGCGGATGTCCGGTCAGGAGATGGCCGATGCGCTCGGATGCGACGTTGAGTTCGTCAATGGCGTGATCGAGTCGTGGTCCCGCCACACCTTGTCGACGGCGCCCGCCGGGGGGACGCAGGGCGTGCAGACCTGCATCAGGCTGGCGGTAGCTCACGCGCTCTACGCGACCGGCGGGATGACGGTGCAGGACGCGGCTGCCGTGTCGGCGGGTAGCTGGCAGGTCTCCGCATCCCTGCTGAAGCTGCTGGAGTTCAGGCCGCGCGGCGTTCGTCCTGGCGAGAATGATCTTGCGGGTCGTGGCGGAGCCGACCCGTTGATGCTGTTCGCGCCGCACGCGGCGGAAGCGATCCCGGTGGCTGCAGCCGACGAATACCTGGACGTGGCGGACGGCAGACGCGTCTACTGGCGGAAACCGCGACGCGACGCCTATGCGCTTGCCTGCGATATCCAACGCCTGTCCGACGCAAGCAGGCGGGACGACACGCCCGCACTCCAGGAAGAGTATCTGGAACTGCTCGCCCGGCTGCGGGAGCCCGAGGACCATGTCTGCGAATGGATCGGAACGGTCGCCGACGGCCGCTTCCGTCCAGCTCCCGACAGGTTCGCAGAGCGCTCCCCCGCGATGCGCCAGGGACTTTTCGACGGGGAGAGCCGATCGTTCGCCGAGTCCTACGCGACGAAGGTGTCCGTCAACGTGTCGCTGGCGGCGCGCTCGATGAAACGCCGCGCGCTCGGCCTCGCCGTAATCGATCCGCTGAAGAGGTCGGCCGTCCGAAAAGGCAATGGCCAAGCATGATGAAGACCCCGCACTACCTGATCGACAAGTCCCGGCTGCTCCGCAACCTCGAGCGGATCGCCTTTCTGCGCGAGAAGTCGGGAGCGAGGGCGCTGCTGGCGCTGAAGTGCTTCGCGGCCTGGAGCGTGTTCGACTTCATGCGTCCCTACATGGACGGCACGACGTCTTCGTCCCTCAACGAGGTCCGGCTCGGGAGCACCAGGTTCGGCGGCGAGACCCACGCCTACAGCGTCGCCTGGGCCGATCACGAGATCGACGAAGCGGCCGGGTTCGCCGACAAGATGATCTTCAATTCGATCGGCCAGCTCGATCGGTTCGCCGCGCATTTAGGCGGCCTTTCATGCGGCCTGCGGCTCAACCCGGGCATCAGCGCCTCGCACTTCGACCTCGCCGATCCGGCGCGGCCGTTCAGCCGCCTCGGCGAGACCGATCCGGGAAGGATCGAATCCGTGCTCGACCGGATCAACGGCTTCATGATCCACAACAACTGCGAGAACGGCGACTTCTCGCTGTTCTCGGGCATGCTTGATCGGATCGAGGAAAAGTACGGCGAGCTTCTCCGCTACGCCGACTGGATCAGCCTGGGAGGCGGCATCCACTTTACGGCCGACGGCTATCCCCTCCACGCTCTGTGCGAACGTCTGAAGCGCTTCTCCGAAAGATATGGGGCGCAGGTCTATCTCGAACCCGGCGAGGCGGCGATCACCGACAGCACGACGCTGGAGGTGACGGTCCTCGACACGCTCGACACCGGGCGAAAGCTGGCGATCGTCGATGCTTCGGTCGAGGCGCACATGCTGGATCTCCTGATCTACAGGCAGGAAGCCAAGGTCGCGCCCGACAGTGGTCCTTTCGAATACATGGTCTGCGGCAAGTCCTGCCTGGCCGGGGACATTTTCGGCAGCTTCCGATTCCAGGCCCCGCTCGACGTCGGCGACCGCGTCTCGATCCAGGACGCGGCCGGCTACACCATGGTGAAGAAGAACGGGTTCAACGGCGTGGCCATGCCTGCCATCGCCGTGCGCGAACTCGACGGCTCCGTCCGCACGGTCCGCGAGTTCGGCTACGCCGACTACGAATCCAGCCTCTCTTGAAAATTCATGCCCAACAAGGAAGGAGAACCCTCCCCGAAATGGAGAAGCACGTCCTGATCATCGGCGCTGGAGGCGTCGCGAACGTCGTCGCGCACAAATGCGCGCAGAACAACGACATCCTCGGCGACATCCACATCGCCTCCCGGACGCTGGAAAAGTGCGAGGCGATCATCGCTTCGATACGGGAGAAGGACAGGACGCACTGAAGACGCATGCCCGGCTCGAGGCCCACCAACTGGACGCGCTCGATACCCCAGCCACCGAAGACTTGATCCGGCGCACAGGCGCGCAGATCGTCATCAACGTCGGCTCGGCGTTCCTGAACATGTCCGTGCTGTCGGCCTGCATCGCCACAGGCGCCGCCTACATCGACACCGCGATCCACGAGGATCCCGCGAAGGTATGCGAGACCCCGCCCTGGTACGCGAACTACGAGTGGAAGCGCCGCGAGGAATGCGCCGCAGCCAACGTGACCGCCATCCTCGGAGCGGGTTTCGATCCAGGTGTAGTGAACGCCTACGCCAAGCTGGCCAAGGACGACTATTTCGACCGGATCGATTCGCTCGACATCATCGACATCAACGCGGGCAGCCACGGCAGGTACTTCGCCACGAACTTCGATCCGGAGATCAACTTCCGGGAATTCACCGGGCAGGTCTGGTCGTGGCAGGAGGGGAAATGGACTTCCAACCGCATGTTCGAGGTCGGGCAGGAGTGGGAACTTCCCGTGGTCGGGCGGCAGAAGGCCTACCTCACGGGACATGACGAGGTGCATTCGCTGTCCCAGCTCCTTGGTATCCCGAACGTGCGATTCTGGATGGGCTTCGGCGACCACTACATCAACGTCTTCAACGTCCTGAGGAACCTCGGTCTCCTGTCCGAGAAGCCCGTCACGACCGCCGAAGGAGTCGACGTCGTCCCGCTGAAGGTGGTGAAGGCAGTGCTTCCGGACCCGTCGTCACTGGCTGACGGCTACACGGGCAAGACCTGCATCGGCACCCTCGCCAAGGGCGTGAAGGACGGCCGCGAGCGCGAGATCTTCATCTACAACGTCGCCGATCACGAGGAGGCCTGCGAGGAGGTCGGGAGCCAGGGCATCTCGTACACGGCCGGCGTGCCGGCCGTCGCCGCAGCCATCCTCGTCGCGACGCGTCGATGGGACATCGGCAGGATGGCGAACGTGGAAGAGCTGCCGCCGCGGCCGTTCCTCGGACTCCTGGGCAAGCTCGGACTGTCCACGCATCTCAGCGAAGGATGCGACGATCGGGTCTTGCTGTTCCCTTGATTTCTCAGGCGGGCGCGTCGTCCTGTGGCGCGCCCGTAAGTCCGACATCAGATCGTTCTCTGCCGGGTTTTTCCTGGGTGGCCCCAAGCCTCCAGTTCGTAGACCGCGCGAAGGATTCCGGTTCTGGTGGGCAGGAGGGCCGATAGGGACTCGATCCACGGTAGATGCGCCACCCGCCCGGCGATCTTGTCCGACAGCGACAGGGACCGTGCCGTCCTGCAGCAATGGGAAATACCCGCTGAGGCGACCAGTCCGGAGAAGGCGTCCGCTGTTTTCACCGACATGAACAGTACGGCATCGAACTCTCCGCGCCGAAGAAGGCAGCCGCCTCGTCGGGCAGCCGCGAAGCCGAACTGGTCGCGTAGACTTCAACGCGACCGCAGCTATAGCCCTGCAACGCCAGGGCCCCGGCCACATCCATCGAAACGTGTCGGCCGCTGGCATATGCGAGCGGGCCGTCCTGGGGCCGCCAGTGACGTCTGATCATTTCCAGAAGGCTGGAAGCCGTGCCGGTGGCCGCCACGATGTTGGACAGGCCTGCGGCCTCCGCGGCGGACGCCGTGTCGGGCCCCACCGCGAACACCCGGACAGCCGGGTCCAGCCCCTTCAGCGCAGGAACCGCATTGGCCGAGGTCAAGATGATCGCCGAGGCCAAGCGGAGGATCGTGTCGTCAAACGGCAGCCGATCCACCCGCAGCAGCGGCGCGACATGAACGCCGTGGCCACGGCTTCGCAGGGCTTCCCCCAGCGCGTCGGCCTGCGCCTTTGGACGGGTAAGCAGCAGGTTCACTCGGCTCTCCGGCGCGGGTATATCAATCGTCAGCTCGTGAAGAAGCTCTGCGTGCCGTGTGCCTCGATTGCATCGGCGAGACGGCCGAGCGCATGGACATAGGCTGCGGTCCGCATCGTCACCTGCTTGTCACGGCTTACGTTCCAGACTTCACGGCCTTCCCGTTCCATGATGGTCTTCAGCCGATCGTGGATGTCCTCGACGGGCCAGTAGAAGCCCTGCCGGTTCTGCACCCACTCGAAGTAGGAAACGGTCACGCCTCCGGCGTTCGCGAGGATGTCGGGAAGGACGACGGTTCCTTGCTTCTCGAGGATTTCGTCCGCTTCCGGCGTGACCGGGCCGTTGGCTAGCTCGAGCACGAGCTTGGCTTTGAGCGATGCGGCATTGCCTTCATGGATCATGTTCTCAAGCGCCGCCGGAACGAGCAGGTCGCAGTCGACCGCGAGGAGTTCGTCAGCCGCGATCCTTTCGTGACCGCCCGTACCGACTGTGCTGCTGACAGGCTTTCCGTTCGCCTTGGCATCGAGCAGAAGGTCGACATGCAGTCCGGCCGACGAAAGAACGGCTCCCTCCGAGTCCGAGACGGCGACGATCTTGTGGCCGTCCGCGGCAAGCAGGCGCGCGATATGCTGTCCGGCATTTCCGAAGCCCTGGATCGCCACCCGCATCGTCTGCCCGAGTTGCAGGTCCGATGCCAGATGCCGGACGAGGTAGTAGCCGCCCCGCGCGGTCGCGTCGCCCCGCCCGAGAGACCCGCCAAGCGAGATCGGCTTGCCCGTTATCACGGCCGGCTCGTGCTGGCCGACGATCTGCGCGTACTCGTCGGCCATCCAGCCCATGATCATGGAGTTCGTGTAGACGTCCGGCGCGGGAATGTCCCGATCGGGACCGATGATGCGCGCGAAGGCCTGGATGTAGGCGCGGGACAGCCGTTCCAGCTCTGCCTTGGACAGGGTGCGCGGGTCCACCTGGACGGCTCCCTTGCCGCCGCCATATGGCAGGTTCATTACCGCGCATTTGAAGGTCATCCAGAACGCCAGCGTCTCGACTTCCTCGGCTGTCGACGCCGGATGGAAGCGGATACCGCCCTTGGTCGGTCCGCGCGTGTCGTCGTAGCGGCATCGCCAGGCAAGGAAGGACTTCCGCGATCCGTCGTCCATGCGGATCATGAGCCTGACCTTGGTGGTCTCACGAGCGTATTTGAGCTTCTCGATGACGTCGGGATCGATGCTGAGGTGGGCGGCCGCCTCGTCCAGGCGAACCAGGGCGTCATCGAGCAGGGAATGTTCTTGCATCATGTCTCCTTCATTGGTGGATGCGTAGGTTTGGCGTGCTTGCCGAGATCACGCGGCGAGCGCCGCGTGGCGGCGGTAGTCCCGGGCGAAGCGGCGGCCGAGGCGGGTCATGATCTCGTAGCCGATGGTGCCTGCGGCACGGGCGACATCGTCCACCGTCTGGCGAGGGCAGATGAGATCCACGAATTCGCCTTCGCGCGGGGTGTCGGCGCAGTCGGTCGCATCTACGACGATGCTGTCCATCGACACGCGGCCGGTGAACGGCATCGCATGCCCTTTATAGAACGCCGAAAGAGCGGTCCCCCGCGGCCAGCCGTCGGCGTACCCGATCGACAGCGTCGCGAGCCGCGATCGCCGCTGCATCCTCGACGCATGGCCGTAGCCGACATGGGTGTGGATCGGCACCTCGCGGAGCTGCAGCACGCGGGCCGATACCGTCACCGCCTGCCGCACCGGGCTCGTCTGCCCGACGACGGGACTGATGCCGTAGAGCGCCGCTCCAGGACGGACCAGATCGAAATGGAAGTCCTTTCCAAGCAGGATTCCGGCCGAATTGGCCAGCGAGGACTTGGCGTGCTTTGGAACCACGGTCCGCAGTTTGCCGAACTCGCGCAGCTGCCTGCGGTTTGCAGGATGGGGAGCGGTGTCGGCGCAGGCGAGATGGCTCATGACCAGCTCGACGGAGAGGCCGTTCAAGAGGGCCGGGTCGGTTGCCAGCATCGCCACGTCGCCGGGCGACAAGCCCAGGCGCGACATGCCCGTGTCGAGCTGGAGGGCGACGGGCATGCTGCGTCCCTTGTCCCGGGCATATCCGCGCCACGCCGCGAGTTCTCCTGCCGTGTTGACGACCGGGATCAGCACCGATTTGAGGAAATCGCCTTCGGTGCCCGCAGGCGTGCCGTTCAGGACGAGGACGCGGGAGCTGAACCCGATCGCCTTCCGCAGTTCGAGACCTTCTTCAAGATGGGCGACGAAGAAGGTCCTGCATCCGGCCGACTGGAGCGCGAGGCCGACTTCGGACGCACCCAGCCCATAGGCGTCGGCCTTCACGACCGCGGCGCATTCGGCCTTCTCCGCCAGCTTCGACAGCAGCCGCCAATTCGATACCACCGCATCGAGATCGACCGACAGGATCGCTCCTGCGCGCGACGCTGCGGGGCTCATGATTTGTACCGCCCCGGACCGAGGTCGGTCACGTCGATCTCGGGAGCCTTTCCGGACACGATGTCAGCAAGGACCTGGCCCGAACCGCACGCCATCGTCCACCCGAGCGTGCCATGCCCGGTGTTCACAAAGAGGCCCGGCACGGACGTGGCCCCCAGGATCGGCGGGCCGTCCGGGGTCATGGGCCTTAGGCCACACCAGAAGGAGGCTTCGGTGGCGCGTCCTGCTCCCGGGAACAGGTCGGTCACCGAATGCTCGAGCGGCGCGCGGCGCGAACGTGGCAGGGACAGGTCGAAGCCCGAGATTTCGGCGGTTCCGCCCACGCGGATGCGGTCGCCAAGCCGCGTGATGGCGATCTTGTAGGTCTCGTCCATCACAGTGGACACAGGCGCGGCAGCCTCGTCCGTCATCGGCATCGTCAGCGAATACCCCTTCACGGGATAGACGGGGACGTGGATGCCCACGGGCCCCAGCAGGCGCGGCGAGTAGCTCCCGGCCGCGATGACGACGGCATCGGCAGGCAGCAGTCCCTCCGCCGTGCGGACAGCCGAGACCCTGCCGCCCTCCAGGGCGACGGCCTCGACCGCGACGCCGTACCGGAAGTCGACCGAGGCCGACGCGAGGGCCGCCAGCTTCTCGGTGAACATGCGGCAGTCGCCCGTTTCATCGCCGGGAAGCCTCAAACCCCCGACGATCTTGTGGCTCACGCGCGCCAAGGCCGGTTCGGCAGCGACGCACCCCGACGGCGCGAGCACCGAGAATTCGACGCGGAACTGCTTTAGGACTTCGATGTCGCCGACAACCCCGTCGAGCTGCTTCTGCGTCCGGAACAGCTGCAGGGTGCCATGGGTCCGCTCGTCGTATTCGATCCCCGTCGTCGCCCTGAGCTCACGGAGGCAGTCCCGGCTGTATTCCGCGATCGGAACCATGCGCGCCTTGTTCACCGCGTATCGGGACGACGTGCAGTTCGACAGCATCCTCAGGAGCCATGACCACATGGCGGGATCGAGCTTCGGGCGTATCGCGAGCGGCCCGTGCTTCATCAGCAGCCACTTGATCGCTTTCAGCGGCACCCCCGGTCCCGCCCAAGGGGACGAATAACCCGGAGAGACCTCTCCTGCATTGGCGTAGCTGGTTTCCAGAGCCGGACCCGGCTGGCGGTCTAACACGATGACTTCGTGCCCGGCGCGCGCGAGATACCACGCGGAGGTCACGCCGATGACCCCGCTTCCGACGACGATGATCCTCATGTCCGCCTCCCGCGGACGAAGATGGGGGAAGCCGCACTTAGGCGGCCGGAAAGTGCCTCGAACATCATGCATCTCCACCGGGTCGGCGGTGGCGGACCCGGAAATCAGAACCGAATTTCAGGCTTGGTTGGATTTCCGGCCCCCGGTCGACGGCCTCGCGGCCGCGCCAGGGCTAGATGCACGCGATGAGGCTTCCCGCATGGTTCATGAACCGGATGCGGGTCCTCGAATTCTTCCGGTCTGTCTGCGGCTGACGACGCAATCGTTTGCTCGCGGCTGGGGTGGCGCGGTCAACATAGCACCATAGCCGGATTGTTCAACTTCAGGATCAAGTTCGAAGTGGCCAGTTGGCGTATGGGAGAACGGGTTGAATTAGTGACGGCAGCGGTCCCGTGAGACGCCAGGATTCTTGCGGCCGTAGAAGGAGGTTGCCATCCATCCCAAAATGGCATGACACGACTACAAAAATGTTGGGCTCAGGACCGGTTCATCACGTGGACATTCCTCACGACCGTCAACCGAACCTTCTTCTGTGCCCGCCGAGCACTTTGGAACCAGCGTAAGGATAAACCCCTTCCTCGTGCATCGACAAAGCGAGGCCAAGGCTCGAACAGACGGGAACCGGAGCGCGAAAGCTGCAACCCGCGCAGACCCATCGCGAAACCACGGTCTATCGGGGTTCGCATCGGAAACTAAGGTAGGCCGCATCGAAGCCCGAGACCCTAGCCAGTTTTGGAAAGTCATGGATCCGAACATTATGCTGGTGCCATGAGACCAGACCCGTGGCGCGCAAGTCCTTCACTATCCGGTTGGTATGCACCACCGATAATCCCAGCAGATCCGCAAGCACCGCCTGGCTCACTGGCAATTTGAACTGTTGTTCCTGGGCAAGCCCGACAGCTTCCTTACGCACATACATTTCGCAGAGCAGGTGTCCCAGCCGCTCGAGCGGCGTATGTCTGCCCATGAGCGTCGTCATACGGCGCTGGATAGCCGCGTCGACCGTTGTGAGCAGCCACAGCAGCCGCGTCAAATGAGGCGCGCGCTCCGTGATCGTCCGGATTTCTTCGTGGCGAACGAAGACGGCCTTGCAAGCCGTCAACGCAACGACGCCATGATCCATCTCCCGCAAGGTTAGCCCGTGCAGGTCGACAAAGTCGCCCCCGATGTGGAGAGCCGTCAGCTGGCGAGAGCCGTTGGCGCGGACGACCGATCGAGCGGCTAGCCCTTCCTCCAGAAGGCAACTTGAATGAGGGCGCGATCCGTCCGCGACAATCTCTTCTCCTTTGGCGAAGTCTGCTTTACGCAAATGCAGCGCTTCGAGCATCTCTGCCTCGCCAGTTGGAAGAACGTCGCGGCGGCGCAGGTTGGCCATGAGTAGCTCGATAGCAGACGGCATTATCGTCACGCCCTCTTTTCGTCGCGATATCTCACTTCGGATCCCTCCCTGCGCGCCGAACAACCGAATAGCAGTCGCGGCTGCTATCGAAACCCTATCAAAATTGAATGGGAACGGTGAGTGAGCGCCCACGTTAAAAGTGAGCGATCACGTCCGCGTGAAGTCGCGCCCCGCCCAGAATCTCGCGAAAGGGACATGAAAATGGCCAAGGAAAAGACGTTGGAAGACCTCTTCCACGATACGCTCAAGGACATCTACTACGCCGAGCGCAAGATCCTGAAAGCGCTGCCCAAAATGAAGCGCGCCGCGCAGTCGGATGAGCTCAAGGCTGCCTTCGAGAAGCACCAACAGGAGACCGAGGGTCAGGTCGAGCGCCTGCAGCAGGTGTTCGAAATCATCGGCAAGCGCGCGCAGGGCAAGACCTGCGACGCTATTGAGGGAATCATCGCTGAGGGCGAAGAGATTATGGACGAGTTCAAGGACACGGCAGCACTGGATGCCGGCCTGATCTCGGCCGCCCAGGCCGTGGAGCACTACGAGATCACCCGCTACGGCACCCTGAAGCGCTGGGCGACCGAACTCGGCATGGCCGACGCGGCCAAGCTGCTCGACGCCACGCTCCAGGAAGAGTCAAAGACCGACAGCGACCTGACAAAGCTCGCCGACGCTTCGGCCAATGACAGGGCAAAGGCACGCAAAGCCGCCTGAAGCACGAACGACCCGGGAGATCGCTTCCCGGGTCGTTTGCTTGAGGCGTCGGAGGCATCCCATGCATCTGCTGGCACTCCACAGGATCGCCCGTTCCGGCGACGGGCTCGCGTCCGAACTCCAGCGGCTTCTCTCCGCCCGTGAGGCTCAGTCTGCCGACACCCGCATCGTGCAGCTGCGCCGTTTCAATCCCGCCATTCCGGATGTAGCCGGCGGATTTCCGCAGCAGACATTGTCCGGAGACGACCCGCGCAGCCGGGAGCGCCAACCACAACCACGCCCAAGGCGTCCGCCTGGCTGATCCGGACGGAGTTCGTCCGCGTTATCAACGAGGAAATCCCATGGCCCGCACCCCAGCCAAGACAACACCCGGCAAGGCAGCCAGCATCCACGACCAGAAGCTCGTCCGCGGAAACGGCGGCGAACTGCATCAGATTGCCGAAGGCGATACGGAAATGCTCACCACCGCTCAGGGCGGTCCCGTCGCCGACGACCAGAACACGCTGAAGATCGGCGAACGCGGACCCACGCTGATCGAGGATTTCCACTTTCGCGAGAAGATCTTCCACTTCGACCACGAGCGCATTCCCGAGCGCGTCGTCCATGCCCGAGGCTACGGCGCGCACGGCTATTTCGAGACGTACGAGTCGCTCGCAAAATACACCCGCGCCGACATCTTCCAGCGCGCCGGCGAGAAGACGCCCGCCTTCGTGCGCTTCTCGACGGTCGCCGGCGCTAAGGGCTCCTTCGACCTCGCCCGCGACGTGCGCGGCTTTGCGGTCAAGCTCTATACTCAGGAGGGCAACTGGGACATCGTCGGCAACAACATCCCGGTTTTTTTCATCCAGGACGCGATCAAGTTTCCCGACCTCGTGCACGCAGTGAAGGAGGAGCCAGACCGAGCCTTCCCGCAGGCCCAGTCGGCGCACGACAATTTCTGGGACTTCATTTCGCTGACGCCGGAATCCATGCACATGATCATGTGGGTCATGTCCGACCGTGCGATCCCGCGTTCATTCCGCTTCATGGAAGGCTTCGGCGTCCACACGTTCCGCTTCCTGAATGCCAAGGATGAATCGACCTTCGTCAAGTTCCTCTGGAAGCCGAAGCTCGGTCTCCAGTCGGTCGTCTGGAACGAGGCGGTGAAGATCAACGGCGCCGACCCGGATTTCCACCGCCGCGACCTCTGGGATTCGATCCAGGCCGGCGACTTCCCGGAATGGGAACTCTGTGTGCAGTTGTTCGACCAGGAGTTTGCCGACTCCTTCGACTTCGATATCCTCGACCCCACCAAGATCATTCCCGAGGAGATCATCGAACCGATGCCGGTCGGCCGGCTTGTGCTCGACCGGATGCCGGACAACTTTTTTGCCGAAACCGAGCAGGTCGCGTTTATGACGCAGAACGTGCCGCCCGGAGTCGACTTCTCCAACGATCCGCTGCTGCAGGGCCGCAACTTCTCCTATCTCGACACACAGCTGAAGCGGCTCGGCGGGCCGAACTTCACGCACATACCGATCAACGCGCCTAAATGCCCGATGCACCATTTCCAGCAGGACGGACATATGGCGATGCGCAACCCTGTGGGCCGCGCGAACTATCAACCGAACTCGTGGGGCATGGGACCGCGCGAGCACCCGCAAAAGGGGTTCCGCTCCTTCGCCGACGCCGAGGAAGGCCAGAAGGTGCGACTGCGCGCGGAAAGCTTTGCCGACCACTACAGCCAGGCACGGCAGTTCTTCGTCAGCCAGACAGTGACCGAGCAGAAGCACATCGCCATGGCTCTGACCTTCGAGCTGTCGAAGGTCGAGACGCCGGTCATTCGCGAACGGGTGGTCTCCCACCTGCTCAACATCGACGAGGGACTGGCCGAGACGGTCGCCGAGAAGCTGGGCATCCGGAAGCTGCCGAAAAAAGCAGACGCAGCAGTTGCGCCGCGCGATGATCTTCCGGCATCCGACGCGCTTTCGATCGTGAAGAACGGCCCGGACAGCTTCAAGGGCCGCAAGGTCGGCGTGCTGGTCTCGGACGGCTGCGACGGAGCCCTGGTGAAGAAGCTGGCGGCGGCGCTCATGAAGGAAGGCGCGATGATGGAGATCGTCGCGCCGAAGGTCGGCGGCGTCGAGGCCGCCGACGGCTCCGTCATCGAGGGCAAGCAGATGATCGATGGAGGTCCGTCCGTTCTGTATGACGCCGTCGCGCTCATCGTCAGTCCGGAAGGAGCAGAACAGCTCGTGAAGGAAGCGACGGCGCGCGACTTCGTCGCGGACGCCTTCGCCCACTGCAAGTTCATCGCCCATACAGAGGCGGCGAAGCCGCTGTTCGACAAGGCCGGCGTGGAGCCCGACGAGGGTGTGGTTGCGCTAGGTTCGGCAGACGACATCACTGCCTTCGTCGAGAGCTGCCGCAAGCTTCGGCTCTGGGCGCGCGAGCAGAAGGTGAAGCTGTAGGGGCCATGTCGAGCCAGGGACTGGTCCACGGGCCGCTGGGGGCAAAATGCCTGCACGTCTGCGTCGACATGCAGGCCGTCTTCCTGCCGGGTTCACCGTGGGCCAATCCCTGGATGGAGCGGGTGCTGCCGGCTGTCGAGGAACTGGCTATCCGGCATGCCGACCGAACGATTTTCAGCTGCTTCATTCCGGCGGAGAACGCGAATGCGTCGCCTGGGATGTGGAAGCGCTACTGGCGAAAGTGGGAATCCTCGACCCTGGAGCGCGTCGACCCGGCCGCACTTCGGCTCGTGCCGTCCCGCGCGCGTCTGGCGCCTCCGGCCCGCATCATCGACAAGCGCGTGGATTCGCCGTGGACCGAAGGACATTTCGAGCAGCTTCTCGGGAGTGGTGAGGTCGACACACTGGTCGTTACCGGCGGCGAGACCGACGTCTGCGTCCTCGCAACGGTGCTGGGCGCAATCGACCGGGGATTCCGCACAGTCGTCGCCGCCGATGCCATCTGCGGCTCGGCCGACGAGACGCACGACGCGGCCATGACGCTCTACACATCGCGGTTCAGCGAGCAGGTCGAGATCGCGACGACCGACGAAATCCTGACGAGTTGGCGATGACCACGCTCTATCTCGTCTACATTCGTGATCCCTTGCCTAGCGAGGATATCCTTGCTGACGCCGTCGAACTCGACATCGGTCTGTATCTCATCAGGACGGACCAGACGCGCTCGCAGCTCTACCATGCCATCAAGAGGAAGCTTTCGCCCGCCATCCTGCTAGTTGCGCCATTGAGCGACTTGCCTAAGTTCAAGGGCATGCGAGACGGCGCCACCAGGGAGGCTGTGGGCTTGATGGTCCGCTGACCGGGACCGGGCACGCCGTTCCCGGCTATCGATCCAGGACGGTCCTCACTTTCGCCGCGAATTCTTCGATCGTGCAGGGCTTGGACAACAGCTCTGTGCCGTGGTGGAGCGTGCCGTTGTACACGATGGCGTTGCGCGTGTAAGCCTGTAGTGTACAGAATCTTCAGGTTCGGCTTCAGCACCTTCACCTGTTTAACCGGTTCCCTCCCTGCCATGTCCGGGACGACCACGTCGATGAACAGGAGATCGGGCGTAGGCCCGGTCCGGATCGTCCGTCTGCTACGGGCTCACGCCCAGAACCCGCCAGTCGGTTTTCCACCCCGGCGCGGCCGCTCGACATGGAATGGGTCTCTCGTCAACTCCGCCGATCAGCGGTCGCCGACGGACAGTTCCTTCCGCACGCTGGGGTCGTCATCCAGAAACTCGGGCTCGGCCCGGGCTCCAACCGCATCAAAGTATCGGCTCAGGAAGTTCCGGAATGAAGCGGCCAAGGCGATATCGGCGATATTGAGGTCGGTCAGTCCGACGGCGCGGAGGGAATCGATCGTGTCTTGGTCAATCCGAGAGGCGTCGACTGTGATCTGCTCGGCATAGGCCAGCATGGCCACTTGCTGTTCGGTTAGCCCGGCGTTGCGATAGTCGCGATGCACGGCCAGCGCCTGTTCCCTTCCGATCATACCGGACAGCGCTTTGAAATAGACGTGGCAGCAATAGCTGGAAGGCACATGTTTGGCCGCCACCAAGGTGATCAGGCGGAAATTGACCAACTCCAGAGAAAACCCGTCTCTGATCTGGTGCAACAGGTGCTCTACCGGTGCCAGGATGTCAGGCCTGGCTGTCCAACACCGGGTAGCCTCCATCACGCGTCCCATCGAAGCCATCTCGCCGTCATAGATGGACGCGATTTCGCCTTCGGCTTCCGACGGTTCTATCGTTCGAACAAACAACTCCACCTCCTCGGTTCCCTGCCGCCTTCCGCATCGTTGCTGGTAATTTCAACGGATGGAAGTGGGGGCAGGATAGCGAAGTCGATGTGCCTGAGTTGCCAATAAGCCTCCTCGTCATGCTCTTGACGACAAGGGGCCGACTTTGCAGTACCCGGGGCCGGAAACGAACTCAAACTGGATAAAACTTGGGGCAACGTCATCGAGACCTATACGAATTTTTGTCCGTCCATCTCTGAAAGGATTCACTCTGGCAGGTCAGGGGTCGATGCCAGATGGTCGGTGCTAGGCAGCCGCTCGGTGGCAAGCCGCCGTTTCAGGTCGGCCTTGTTGGGCAAAGTTTGCCTGGTGACCTGAGACCCCATTCCCACGCGCCGCTCGAGCGGGAATCGGTCTCTCGGCAACTCCGCCAATTAGTGGTCGCCGACGGCTAATTCCTTCCGCACGCCTGGGTCGTCAACCTGAAAGTCGGGCTCGGTCGGAGCTCCAACCGCATCGCAACATCGGCTCAGGAAGCTTCGAAAGGAGGCAGCCAAGGCGATATCGGCGATGTTGAAGTCTGTCAGCCCGACGGCGCGGAAGGAGTCGCTTATGCCTCGGTCGATTCGAGGCGTAGACTGTGATTTGCTCGACCTAGCCTAGCATGGCCACTTGCTGTTCTGTCAGCACGGCGTTGCGATAATCGCGAGGCCACGCCACCCGCTTCGAGAAGCGTCTTGGCTTCTGCGAGCACCGCTCCCTTCAGATCGCCATGGTGATAGGTGCTTTCGTCTCGTGCCATTCCGGTCTAATGCCCGCAGAGTCGAAAGAAAGCGGCTACGCCGCTGAACTCGTCCTTAGTAGCTTCTAAGGATGATCTGCGAGCGCGCACGCGCGATCATCGGGCTGCTGCCGATCTGATCGTTGAGTTCGCTGAGCTCGGCTGCGCTTGGAACGGCCACATTGGCGACGGCGTCGATCTCGCCTGCCAGCGAGTGCACCGCCGTGACACCCGGCAGCGCGGCGAGCCATTTGAGCGCCTTGTCGCAGGGCCTTTCCGCGATCTCGATGAAGATCATCGCTCTGGCCATCGCCAGGCCGTCATCGGTCGAAACCGCGCGATAGCCCTGGATGGCGCCGTTCGCCTCCATCCGGGAGATACGGTCCTGCACCGCGGTCCGCGACAAGCCGATCTCGCGACCGATGGCCGCCGCGCTCATCCGCGCGTTCTTCTCCAGAAGCGCCAGGATGCGCTTGTCAGTCCTGTCCCGTTCCATCGCCAGAAACCTCGAAACGCAGGGGGATCGCGTCGCTTCGCAAGCTGAACCGCGCGATCTTCATGCCTATCATCAGTCCATCACAAGGTGGAGAAACATCCGAATGCGCACAATCCTTCCGCAAGGCTTTACCGGCACCCGGGCGTGGGACGCTCTCGATATCGAGCGCATCGGCGACGCCACCATCCGGCTTCACTGGACCGACCAGCCCTACAAGTGGCACGTCAATGACGGTCCCGAGGTGTTCGTCGTGCTCGATGGCGCCGTCGACATGCATACGAGGCAGGATGGGGTCGAACAAGTGCATCGGCTGAACGTCGGCAACATCTTCCATGCCGAGGATGGCGACGAGCATGTCGCGCATCCGCTGGGCGGAGCGCGGGTGCTCGTCATAGAACGCGCTGGCAGCGTCTAGTTCGACGATGATCCGGGAGCAAGACGCCCGCGCAGGCCTGGCGGCTGGGCCGCGCCGGACGTGCGTGCGGCTTCTTGCGGTCGCGTCACTGGCCATCGTGGTTCTGCAAGCCTCGACGGCCGGGCTGGCGGTGATGCTGGATGGGCGTTTCCATTCCTGGCATAGCCTCGGGGGCAAGACCGGCAGCCTCGTCGTCGTTCTGACTGCAGTCGCAGCGTGGTTCTGGAGCGGCGATCGCACGGCTCGCGTATACGCCCTTTTGCTTGTGGTGTCTTACCACCTTCAGGCGGCCTGGCTGCTGGCCAGATCGAGACCCTGCACTGGATGCGTGCACTGCACGTTCCCGCTGCCTTCTTCGTATTCCTGTTCGCGTAGCTGCTCTACGGCAAGTCAGCCAGCAGATAACGCTGGATGGTCCCGCCGATCATGGCGACTGCCGTTTCAGGCGCGACATCCTCGTTCGACAGGCCAAGCACGTTGCGGGCATAGGCGAGGCCGAGGATCTGGGTGGCGATCAGGCAAGCCCGCTCGCGCGCCCGATCCGAACCCGCGACGTGGGTCACCATCGCGGTCACCTGATCGGTCAGGATCGCGCGGATGCGTGCGGCGGCTTCGCCATTCGTTGCCGCCGTCCGGATCAGAACACGCAGGAGGTCGTCATCATCGTTTCCCTCCCATCTCGTAAAGAAATGCGCCGCCAGCGTTCGGCCGATGCGATCGCGATCCACCCCGGAGAGATCCGGGAATTCGAGATCGATCGAGACGGCTTCCGCGAACAGCTGCTCCTTGCCCCCGAAATAGCGGTTGATCAGCGCCGGATTGACCCCCGCTTCGGCTGCGATGTCGCGCACGGTCGTGCGCTCGAAGCCCTGGCGGGAGAACAGCATCCTGGCCGCTGTGGCCAGTCGTTCGCGCGTCGCCTGCGCATCCCGTGTCATGTCGATAGCTCCGATGTAAACTACTGTTGACTTAACTCGTCGTCAGCCGTAAGTAAACGCATGTTTACATGATAGGAAGGACGAACGCAATGAATGCCATATCCACAAAAGTCGTGATCGTGGGTGCCGGCCCTGCCGGGCTGGCAACGGCCATCGGGCTTGCTGAGCGCGGCATCGACTTCGTGATCCTGGACGCTCTGGCAGAAGCGCAGAACACGTCCCGCGCCGCCGTCATCCACGCCGCGACGCTGGACAGCCTGCGGGTGCTGAAGGTAGCCGACCGGCTCGTTGCGCAAGGCATCAAGGTACCGCAATTCAGAATCCGCGACCGCGACTCGGTTCTGCTCCACGTGGACTTCTCGCGACTGCAGACGCCCACGCCATTCGCGCTCATGATCCCGCAGGACGAGTCCCCGTCAGTTGGGACGACTGCAGACAGCCCTCGACCGCGAACACGGAGCAACTGATAAATTGCTGACTTTGCCGACATTGTCTGGAGAGTCTGAGCACTCCATAGGGGGCGGAAGCGCATGCGGCATGTCCGTAGAACGGGCCGCGGCTGAATTTACAATATCGAGTACGGCCGCTAGGCATACTGTCCGCGTTGGGATCTGTGCGCGTGCTCGATCCCAGTTCGATCAATGAACAGCGGCAGCCCCGCGACGGCTCTGCCGACAGACGATTTGGAACTTATGACCAAAACCGCTGATGAGGCTGAGCATTCGACATTCCTCGCGGGCGGCGGCGAGCTTGGGCGTCTCATCCGAGCACACGCTTGGGAGAGCACACCGCTGGGATCGCCGAGTACTTGGCCACAATCACTGCGATCAGCGCTTTCGATCTGCCTCCACTCGACCTTTCCAACCGCAATCTATTGGGGACCGGAACTGCGCCTTCTCTACAATGACGCCTGGGCACCGATCCCAGCCGAGCGCCACCCTTGGGCGCTCCGTCGGCCAGGCCCGGAGGTATGGTCGGACATCTGGGATGTTGTCGGTCCGCAGTTCGCACGCGTGATCAACACAGGCGAGGGTTTTTCGACCTTTGATCAGATGCTGCGCATGGTGCGGGATGGGGTTCGGAGGGAAACGTACTGGAACTACAGCTTTACCGCCATTCGCGGCGAGGATGGCTCGGTGGTCGGGATCTTCAACCAGGGCAACGAAACCACCGATACGGTGATTGCGCGACGGCAGGCAGAAGCTGAGGTCGAGCGACTCGGCAACCTCTTCGCTCAAGCACCAGGAGCAGTGGCAATCCTGCGTGGCCGCGCACATTTAATCGAGATTGCCAATCCGGCCTATGAGCAACTGGTCGGTCGCAGCGGCATATCAGGGAAAACGGTCGCAGAAGCACTGCCCGAAGTAGTCGGCCAAGGCTTTATAGAACTACTCGACCGCGTCTTCGATACCGGGGAGCCTTACGTCGGGCGTGCCGTCTCCGTAAGCCTGCAACGAAGTGCCGGAATGCCTGCGGAGGAACGCTTCGTCGATTTCGTGTACCAGCCTCTTACGGATTCAGCAGGAACCCGCAGCGGGGTTTTCGTTCAGGTCACGGATGTGACCAATGCAGTGCGCGCGGAGGCCGCACTTCGAGCTAGCGAGGCCAAGTCCGAAGCCATCGTCAACTCGATCGATCAGATGATCTGGTCAACGCGAGCCGATGGCTATCACGACTACTTCAACGACCGGTGGTACGAGTACACGGGTGTCCCTTACGGCTCTACAGATGGCGAGGCATGGAACGACATGTTCCATCCGGACGATCGGGAGCGGACGTGGCAGGTCTGGCGCCACTGTTTGACTACAGGCGAGCCGTACCACATCGAATATCGCCTACGGCATCGTTCGGGCCAATATCGATGGGTGATCGGCCGCGCGCAGTGCGTGCGAGGCGACGACGGAGAAATCACCCGCTGGTACGGCACCTGCACTGATATTCATGATCTGAAAGAAGCAGAGGAGAAGCGGCAACTGCTGCTGCGCGAGATGAACCATCGGGTGAAGAACCTGTTTGCCATCGCATCCGGCATGATAACCATGACGGCGCGTACCGCGCCATCGGTTAAGGCGATGGGCGAAGCACTAAAGGGCCGCCTTAGCGCCCTTGCGAAAGCGCACGAACTCATCCGGCCCGCGATCAAGAGCGACCTTGAACATTCGGAAAACGCGTCGATCCGCCCTCTCATTGAGAAGGTGATCAGGCCTCATATGGACCCGAATGGCGAGCACCGGATCGAGCTCGACGGTCCGGAAATCGAGTTAGGCGCCAACGCATCCACAAGTCTCGCCTTGATTTTTCACGAATTGGCGACGAATGCCGCGAAATACGGTGCGTTGTCTTCTCCGGAGGGTCACATCTCAATCAATTGGTCCGTGCCGAACGGACATTTGGAACTCGAATGGAAGGAACACGTTTCAAAGCGCAAGATCCAGCCGCCGAAGTCGAGTGGTTTTGGAAGCACGCTCGCCCGCGCCAGTGCGTCAGGCCAGCTGGGGGGCTCAATCAGTTTCGACTGGCGCCCAGGTGGCCTACACATCAAGTTGAATGCGCCCCTCGAACGGCTGCAGCGTTGAGTGTTTGGCAACGATGAGTCAGTTAGTGAAGGCCATGATTGATTCGAACGCCGCTCCTGGAACCGCGCTCAGTGGCCGGCGCGTGCTGATTGTTGAGGACGAGCCGTTCATTGCCTTCGATTTGGCTGACGCGATCGAAAATGCTGGTGGTGTCGTCGTCGGCCCCGCGATGTCTGTGCGGCAAGCCCTGACGCTGGTCGCGACTGACCGCGTGGAAGCTGCCATACTTGATGTCAACTTGCCTGACGGCGATATTGGGCCTGTTATCACAGCGCTAGCAGATGAAGGTATCCTGCTTCTCGTTCATACGGGAGCAGGTCTCACGCCCGCATTGCGTGAGCAGTATCCTACCTTGCGAGTATTCACGAAACCCACGCCACCGCCCGTACTGGCCCATGTCATCGCTTCGGTGTTCGCCGGCAGGTACGAGCAGGGTCCGCAGCATCCGTAGAGCGGTCGAGCCCGGAGCGCGGTATTAGGCAGGACTCTCCTGCATAAGGTTAGCCCCGGTTGGCGCAGTAGCCGCCTCCAAGGACTTCGCCCAGTCCCTGCACGCCCGTCGGACCGGACGCGCCGTCGGCGTAAGTTTCGTCATTCATTCCACGTCTGAAAATGACTGCTGTTTCAATTCGCGGTGCTCATAATGCTGCGGAGCGGGCAACAAACTTTGATCGCCCGCAGCACCCCGCGGAATTGAGTCGGATCGGTGGAACTCGCGGGCGTCCACCATCTCAAGACCGGAATAACTCGCCCGGCAGCGAGACCTAAGCTTCACGATCCGCTACCAACGGACGTTGTCGGTGTCGACACGTGCTGCGCGGCGAGGTACATCAGTGTTGAAGCAGCCGTCCGGCGGCTCCAACCGGCGGATTCGGCCATGTCGAGCAGTCCGTCCAGCAGCGGCTTCAGCGCGCTCCTACACTCCGTTTCGTGGGCCAGAAACTTTGGCGGGATGTGTCGGAGACGGAACGCTTCCAATGCCTGTCATCATATTCATGGGCACTCTCCGAAGTCGGTGTGACAGACGCCCGCTCCCGGACCGGGAGCGGGCGTCTTGATCGAGATCTCAGAAGTCCATTCCGCCACCGCCCGGCATGGCCGGGATCGGGGCTTCCTTCTTCGGCTTCTCGGCCACCATGGCTTCGGTGGTGACGAGCAGGCCGGCGACGGAGGCGGCATCCTGCAACGCTGTACGCACGACCTTGGCGGGATCGATCACGCCTTGGCTGTAAAGATCGCCGAATTCGTTGGTCTGGGCATTCCAGCCCCAGGCGAAGTCGGTCTTCTCGCGCAGCTTGCCGACGATGATGGAGCCTTCCGCTCCCGCGTTCTCGGCAATCTGGCGGGCCGGCGTCTCGATGGCCCGCCGCACGATCTCGACGCCGGTCCTCTGGTCGGCATTGTCGGTCTGGACATTGTCCAACGCCTTCGCAGCCCTCAGAAGGGCGACGCCGCCACCAGGAAGGATGCCTTCTTCGACCGCCGCGCGCGTGGCGTGCAGCGCGTCATCGACGCGGTCCTTGCGCTCCTTGACCTCGACCTCGGTCGAGCCGCCGACGCGGATCACCGCGACGCCGCCGGCGAGTTTCGCCAGCCGCTCCTGCAGCTTCTCGCGGTCGTAGTCCGAGGTCGTCTCCTCGATCTGCGCCTTGATCTGCTTCACGCGCCCTTCGATCTCGGCCTTGGAGCCGGCGCCGTCGACGATCGTTGTATTTTCCTTCTCGATCACCACCTTCTTGGCGCGGCCGAGCATCTGTAGCGTGACGTTCTCCAGCTTGATGCCGAGGTCTTCCGAGATAGCGGTGCCGCCGGTGAGGATAGCGATGTCCTCCAGCATGGCCTTGCGGCGGTCGCCGAACCCAGGGGCCTTGACGGCAGCCACCTTCAGGCCGCCGCGCAGCTTGTTGACGACCAGCGTCGCCAGCGCCTCGCCCTCGACATCCTCGGCAATGATCAGCAGTGGTTTGCCGGACTGCACGACGGCTTCGAGGACGGGAAGCATGGCCTGCAGATTGCCGAGCTTCTTCTCGTGGATCAGAACATAAGGTTCTTCGAGCTCGACCCGCATCTTGTCCTGGTTGGTGATGAAGTACGGCGAGAGGTAGCCGCGGTCGAACTGCATACCCTCGACCACTTCGAGCTCGGTCTCGGCGGTCTTGGCTTCCTCGACGGTGATCACGCCCTCGTTGCCGACCTTCTCCATCGCCTCGGCAAGGAAGCGGCCAATCTCAGCGTCGCCATTGGCCGAGATCGTGCCGACCTGGGCGATCTCGTTGTTCTGCGTCACCTTGCGAGCGTTGGCCTTGAGTTCGGCAACCACGGCGTCGACTGCCTTATCGATACCGCGCTTCAGGTCCATCGGGTTCATGCCGGAGGCCACGGCCTTGGCGCCTTCCTTGACGATCGCCTGCGCGAGGACGGTCGCGGTCGTGGTTCCGTCGCCGGCAAGATCGTTGGTCTTCGATGCCACTTCACGCACCATCTGGGCGC
The DNA here is from genome assembly GCF_040081985.1 of Mesorhizobium yinganensis. NCBI lineage: Bacteria > Pseudomonadati > Pseudomonadota > Alphaproteobacteria > Hyphomicrobiales > Phyllobacteriaceae > Mesorhizobium > Mesorhizobium yinganensis. The sequence goes on from NZ_JBEBMH010000020.1 coordinate 46,549, forward strand.
CCATGTTCTCGAACTTGTCTTCGAGCTCGATCTCCTTGGCGACGGTGACGCCGTCCTTGGTGATGCGCGGGGCACCGAACGACTTGTCGATCACGACATTTCGGCCCTTAGGGCCGAGCGTCACCTTCACGGCATTGGCGAGGATGTCGACGCCTCGCAGCATCTTCTCGCGGGCCTCGGTGTGGAATTTGACTTCTTTGGCAGCCATTGGATCACTCCTTCAAATCTAGGCAGCTTTCGTTGACTGGTTGGTTTCTTTGGGGCCCGGTTCACGCGGCCTTCTTGAACGCAACGCTCTGGTCGATCACGCCCATCACATCGCTTTCCTTCATGATGAGCAGGTCCTCGCCGTTTAGCTTGATCTCGGTGCCGGACCATTTGCCGAACAGGATGCGGTCGCCGACCTTCACATCGAGTTCGATGAGCTTGCCGCTCTCGTCACGCGCGCCGGGACCGACGCCGATGACCTCGCCTTCCTGCGGTTTCTCCTTCGCGGTGTCAGGGATGATGATGCCGCCGGCCGTCTTCTCGTCGGCTTCGATGCGGCGGACCAGGATACGGTCATGCAATGGACGGAATGCCATGTCGTTCTCCTTCAAGGACAAACAGATTTTGAGGTTCCTCCACACCGGATCGGCAATATCGGGCCGGTGCGGGGCGCAGCGACCCTTCGTCAGGCATCACGCGGATTTCGAGCTAGTTTTGCGATTTCGGCATTTCAAGAGGCATCACGAAATTTTTTGGCACTCGATCCTGCCGAGTGCTAGCACCATGAAAACATGCAGCTATTTGCCATTCGGTCTATGGGGCGGGACTTGAAATTTTCCCGTGGTCGAGCAAAATCCGAAAACCGCCATGCGCCATGCACGGCGTCTCGAATTGAGATCAAAACGGAGCTTTTGGAACGGCAACACGGAAGGAGGAAATCGATGGGCCGAACCGACTTTTCGATGATCATCCCGTCACTGGCACCCGAAGCCAATGACCTCGCGCTCGACCGGCTGCTGTCGCCGGAACGCCATTTCGACCATCCCGACGACGTGCTGGGCGACCGCACGCTCGACCTGAACGAAAAGCGGGCGATCCTCTCTTCGTGGGCTTCGGACGCGTGCGCGGTCGAAGCCATGCCGGCGCTGCGGCACCCGCCGGGCGCCCGGCAGCCGGTCTCGTTCGACGCCATCATGGACGCGTTGCGGCGACTGGACGGCCCGGGTTCGGCGACTGAACACCGAAACGAGGTTAGCCGCCGAGCCGAACGGCAGCGGCTGGATGCCTAGGCAGCGAGCAAGAGGAAAGGTTGAGAATGGCAGCGAGCGTGAGCCGGGAGTTCCGGATGCAAATGGAGGGCTATGGACTGACTACCGCAGAGATTCACTACCGCATGCCCGATCATCCCAGCCTGCTGCAGCTTTATGTCTGGCAGGAATATGATCTCGCGCCCGACTTTCCCGAACTCCGCGGCTTCCTCGACTACTGGAAGGAAACGCTGGAGGGCGCGCTGCACTCGGTGCGCGTCGCCCACCATCGCCTGATCAAGCCGTCCGAGTGGAAGGCGGTGGACGGCATCATCGCGATTCACTGAGCACCGGCGGCCGACACGCTTGCCTCGCCGGATGCCGGCCGATGCCAAGCTGGCGCGCTCGACCGCCGCAGGCTTGGCAACAGCCCCGCCCGATCGGCGGCCTTGACGAAACTTCGCCGTGCCGGCTTCGCGCCACACCATCCGTCGAGCGCGTCGCGACAGGCCGACTGCGCGTTGCGCCAGCTTCTGCCTCTGGCCCATTGCGGCCATTCGTTCTGAAGGCATTCGATCGCTTCGAAGCTGGTCGCGACCTTGCGGTCGCCGATGCCGGGCAAATGCAGGATGACGGGTTCCGAAAACGCGACGTCGTTCATCACTTCCTCCAGCAATTCTGATCGTCTTTTTGAAGAAGCTACCTGAAGGGCGAGCGCTCCTTTCCGACAAAACGAGGTGGCAGCTTGCGGCCCGAGTTCAAGATGCGCCGGCTCAGACGGTGCGCGACGTCTCGTCCTCGTCCGGCTCCAGCATTTCGATCAACCTGCCCACTCGGGTTCCAGGCAGCGGGCGCCCCGCACCCATCAGCGCCTCGTCGTTATGGAGCCAAGCCCATGCCTCTCTAAGTTCCTCGACCGATGCTCCGGTTCCCATCAACTCTGCGACGACTTCGTCGTCGACCGGCCCAAGGATGGACACGATCTCGCCTCGCGTAATCGCCATCGTCCAGCCTCCCAGTATTTGCGACTCGTTCCGAGCACGTGAGGTTTGGAAACGTCGAATGTCTGATCGACGTTCCGACGACAATTTGGTTGCGTAAGGGGTCTTGACGCTCGAAAAAACGATTCCTAGGTCAGTGGCGCCGGTCGCTGAACAGGACCGGCATGGTCAGGGAGCGCCGGCTTCTTGGCGCTCCTCGTACCCATGTTGCTCAATGGAGGATATGGCTATGAGAACAGCATTCGACTTTTCCCCGCTCTATAGGTCGAGCGTCGGCTTCGATCGAGTCTTCGACCTTCTCGAGAACGCGAGCCGGGCGACAACGACGATCGACAACTGGCCCCCTTATGACATCGCCAGGACCGGCGAGGACGACTACCGCATTACCATGGCGGTGGCCGGCTTCAGCCAGGACGAGCTGTCGATGACGCAGGAGCAGAACATGCTTCTGGTGACTGGCGCGAAGAAAGACGAAGACAGGGCCGAGTATCTGCATCGTGGCATCGCCGGTCGCGCGTTCGAACGCCGCTTCCAGTTGGCCGACCACGTGAAGGTCACTGGCGCTGGGTTGGAGAACGGCCTCCTGACGATCGATCTCAAACGCGAGATTCCCGAAGAGATGAAGCCGCGCCGGATCGAGATCGGCAGCGTCGCGGCCACGCCGAAGGTCGCACAGCGCAAGATCGAGGCCGAAAAGCAGGCCGCCTGAAGCTATCCACGATGATGCTCCCAAGAGCCGGACGTTCGCGTCCGGCTCCCGGCGGAGCTTTGCTGAAAGGCACACCATGAAGACATGAAAGGAGAAAACCAATGAGCGTACGTGATCTGATCCCTTGGGGCCGCAACAACGGAAACCAGCTTCCGAGCGTCTTCCGCGACGAAGATCGTGACCCGTTCCTGTCGCTGCATCGCGAGGTGAACCGGCTGTTCGACGACGCCTTCCGCGGCTTCGACAGCCGTCTTCCCGCCCTTGGCAGGTTCTCCTCTTTCGGCGGCGGAGGCTGGCCGAACGTGGAAGTCTCCGACGGGGAGAAGGAAATCCGCGTTACGGCCGAGGTCCCCGGCCTCGAGGAGAAGGACATCGAGGTCCTGCTGGAAGATGGCGTGCTGACGCTGAAGGGTGAGAAGAGGTCCGAGACCGAGGACAAGGACCGTCAGTTCACGGAGCGCTTCTACGGCCGCTTCGAGCGCCGCATCCCGCTCGGCTACGAAGTCGAGGACGACAAGGTCAGCGCCGATTTCAAGAACGGCGTGCTGACCGTCGCCCTGCCCAAAACCGAGCGTGCGCAGGCGAAAGCCAAGCGCATCGCCATCAACGGCAGGAACTGATCTGACCGAACCAGCCGGAGGCGGGTCCACGACCGGCCTCCGGCCTGACCTTCGCCTTCTTCAGGGAGGTATGAACGATGGAGACGCTGCACGAGAACAAAGCGCTTTATGAAAGAATGACCCCTGCTCGGCCGGGCAATGACAACCGGCCAGCTTCTTTCCGGGCCTTGTCGTTCGGCCGATCGGTCTTCCCGGAAGGCACGGTGGCGCGGATTTACCGGCCCGGCCGATCCGTCACGACTTCTGCGAGGACCAGATCTACCTGGCGGCTGACGTTCGAGCACCGCACCGCGCCCTTCATCGAACCGCTGATGGGCTACACCTGCGGCCGCGATACGCTGACACAAGTCGAACTGAGCTTTCCGACACTGGAATCGGCCGTCGGCTACGCCGAGCGTCAAGGCCTGAACTATGTCGTCCGGATGCCCGTCGAGCAGGTTGGCGACAGGTTGACCGACAACGACGAGAGGCTTGGGCGGCGTGGAAGCTCGATGCACACCTTCATTGGCCTTGACGCTGGAAATCCGCCTTCACATATTTTTGCCAGGTCGCTGCCGATTGCAGGGGCGGCCATTTCTCAACCACCTGAAATCGTTCGAACATTGGAGGTTTCGATGAGCGCGAGAACGTTCGACAGTCCTGTATTCGTGAGAGCCGCGGAGGGTCTCATTCAGGAGATCGCCTGCCTTGACGATGCCTTCGACTTTCTCGACGCGTGGCCCGAGCACCGCCGCGGTGTGATTTACGAAACCGCGCGACGTGCATGCTGCCGGGCCTTTGACGGCCTGATACCGTTGAAAATCGCGCGGGATGCAATTGCCGGCTTTGCCCGCTCGGTAAATATCCTTGAGGATGTCGTCACGCCGATGCCCTGGATGGCCATCGCAAAAGCGGGCGAGACCGGCGGTGTCGCCGCCTGATCGTTCGGAAGGAGGAAACGATGCTTTCTCAACCCTTCGAAAAGCCCGTTCGCGTATGGGTCGGACTTGGCTTCCCGCGGCAGTTGAACTCGGTTGTCGACGCCTTTCGGTTCCTCACGGACTGGTGCGGCAACAGTCCCGAGCAGAGGGCGGCGATCCGGGCCTGCAAAGCCGCATTGGCCGGCGACATCGATGCCGAGACTGCGCGCGGCATCCTCGTGCAGTTCGCCAGGAAGAAGGATATCCTGGTTGAAGATGGCGCGATGCCTCCGGTCACGACCGCTGGGCAACTGTGGCACATCTGACTTGCGCGGGGCGACATCGAGGCGGTGGCCAATAGGTCACCCCCTCGTCAGCGGATGCGAGACATCTTTACGCAACTTTGTACCAGCCGAGCTTAGATCGCTTGGCCTCGCCGCCATCTGAATTGCGCTAACGGAGTGGGTCGGTGGCTATCTCGTACCCAAAATGGACGCTTCCAATTTTGTCCTCGACGGTATTTTCGTTTTGTCATGTGCGGTTTCGGGAGCACCGTCATCTGACCTGAATGACCGAATGTGGGCGGAGCGGACGATCGACTATGCTGCCGGTGGTTCGGCATTCGCTTGTCTCGGAGTCGGCGTTCCCAGAAAATTCATCAGCGCTGATTTCCTGGAATTTCGATCAAGCGCATAGGCGGTGTGAGTGAAAGCGACGCCATCGAGCAGACCCTGTATGTAACCAGCGATGCTGTCGGCCGCCATGATAAGCGCGGTGTCCACCGTGTGGATGTAGCGGCTCGTTATCGTCCCTCGCGAATGCCCGACCAAGGCAGCGATCGTAGCCTCGGTGAACCCAAGATCATTGCCGATGCTAGCGAAGCTGTGCCGGAGAACATGCGGCGTGATGCCGGCCAGGTCGGAATTCTTGAGCAGCTTGGTCCACTGCCTGGGGAAGCTACCAAATGGGGTGCCATCCTCCCAGCCGGGAAAGACGTAGTCTTCAGCATCCTGCTCATCCTCGCGGCGCGCCTCGAGATATTCCAGGACCGGCAGGCCAATAGGACGTACTGACGCTCCCTCCTTGCTGTCAGTCAGGCGCAGGCAACTACCGTCGATGTCGACTTCACCGTATTGCAGACCGATGACTTCGCTGCGGCGGCAACCCGTCAGAGCGATCACCCGGATTATTTCTGCGGTGGTCCTGTACTGCCCGTCCTCGACCGCGTTCCGCAGAATGTCGCCAAGCGTGCGATACTCTTGCTCGCTGAGGCGGCGGGCGTTGACCTGGTCTTTGGGCTTGCGAACTCCATGCACGGGATTCTGTTCTATGATGCCGAGTTCAACGGCATAGCTGAGGATGCCGCCGAAGAGACCGATGGTTCGCGCCGCCGTACCGGCTCCACCGCGCACGATCGCACGCCCGCGCAGCTTGTCGGTCTTGACGTTCGCGCGGGTCTTGCCCGCCATGATGTCCTTCATGGCCTGGGTGATGTCGGACTTGGCCAAATCCCGCACCCGCCGATTGCCGAGCAGAGGAACAATGTGGCGCTCGATGCGCCCCACGTCGGTGGAGATCGTCGTGGCCTTCTTCGGCCGTCCTCGCTTGCCGAGCACAAGGCCGTTCCCAAGATCTTCGAGATAGCGGGTGCAGAGTTCCTTGACGGTGATCGCCTCGCGATCAAGCTTGCGTTCCTCGGCAGGGTTGCCGCCTCTGGCGACCTTGCCGAGCAACACCTTTGCCTCGCGCCTGGCCTCTTCCGGGGTCCACACCCCGTGCAGGCCTATCGTGAACCGACGGGATCGGCCAGCAGCACGGTATTGAACGACGTAGCTCCGCTTCCCCGAGGCGAAGACGCGCAGCCCAAACCCGGGTAGTTCGTCATCCCAGAGGACATAGTCCGAGGTTCTGATTTCTGTGCTATCGACGGTGCGTTTGGTCAGCTTCGCCATGCGTGGGCATCTCCTTGAGGGATTCCGCGCGTAAGCAAAGCGTAAGCACGGCAGGGTAGGATTTCGGCCGCCCTGTCGTAGCCTCGACGTTTTTTGAGATCAATTTTGTTTTGTGATTTCAGTGGCATAGCGCGCAATCGGATAGAATTGGATAGTTTCGGCGGAACCGATTATCCATTCTCCGAAGGCAGAGGCCGTTGGTTCGAGTCCAACCGGGTGCGCCAATTCCTGATTGTGTTTCAAGTAGTTAGCCATACAAGTTAGTTACCTGAAGTCCTCAGGGTTGAGCGGCGTAAGCATTGGGAACCCGAGTTTAATTAGTATCATATCGCCACACTCTGCGGATTTTCGGCAGAACGGTGCGAAAACGGCACTTTCCGGCGGGTGAGCATCAAAATGAAGGTGGAGCGTTGCCCACGAAGGCAGCAGTCAGCTTGTCTGGTCAGTAAGGGCCTGCGCGTTATGTGCGAACTTCGGGCCGCCGAGCTGCGTCAACGATCTCACCGCGGGCGACTTATCGCCGCTGCGGTCCAGAAGCCGACGCATAGGACGATCGCTCCGATGCCGATGGCGATCAGCACCGCATCGTAGCCGCCCGTTGCCGACCAGATCCACGCGGCCGCCAGCGGAGCGACCGCCAAGGTTGCGTTCATCGGTGCGACGAGCGCTCCATTGATCGCGCCGGTGGATCCCGGCTGATCATCTCTGGCAGCATGAATCCACGCACGATCGTGATAATGCCGTTGGCGGCGCCGTAGCATGCGGCGATGGCGGCGATGACCAGAGCGCTCGGCGGCGCCCAGGCGAACCCTGCCACAGCGATCGGGAACACGATCACGATCATGAATGCGTTGTCCGTGGGCTTGCCCGGCCGCGAGAAGTCGAGCTCGACACCCTTCTGGTATGCCCACAGATCGAGTCGCGGGAGATGAACTCGGAACCCTGGTCGACCCTGATCGCGGTCGGATAGCCGACCGTCTTGCATGCCAGCTCCAGGGTCTTGACCACATCCTCGCCGCGGTAGCTGAACCTTGGATCGACCACCGGCGAGAAACGCGAGAAGGTGTCGAGACGGCGAGCACACGGATCTTGCGGCCCGTGGCCAATTGGTCATGGACGAAGTCCATCGCCCACACCTGATTGCCCTGGGTCGCATCGGTCCGGTCCTCTCGCAGCTTCGCCTTCACCCGGCGCTTCGGCGTCTTGTTCCGCAGCTGCAGGCCCATCTCCTTGTAAAGGCGATAGATCCGCTTCGGATTGACCACCCAGCCCTCGCGACGCAGCAGGACATGCACGCGCCGGTAGCCATAACGCACCCGCGTCTGGGTGATCTCCCTGATCCTGGCTTTTAGGTCGGCCTGCTCGCCGTGCTTCGACTTGTAGTGATAGAGCGACGTATCGATCCGGAACGTCGCACGGGCCCGGCGGATCGACACCTTCCAATCCGCCCGGACCTCATCCACAAGCCGCCGCCGACGGGCAGGCCTCATAGCTTTCGGCGGACGAAATCCTGCAGCATGGCCTTGTCGAGCGTCAGGTCGGCGACGATCTTCTTCAGCCGGCTGTTCTCGTCCTCCAGCTGGCGCATGCGCTTGACCTCGGACGGCGTCAGGCGCCGTAGCGCTTCTTCCAGTTGTAGAACGTCGCGTCGGAGATGCCCGCCTTGCAGCCTGCCGCTCTACCTGCTGCCGGAGTCCGTCGTGCCAAGCGAAGAATTTGTCGTCGAATGCAACAGACTGCCAGCGGCTTTCCCGGCTAAATTAGAGCGGCCACACTAGGACGATGAGCGGCACGCCAAGCAAGACCACGATGAACGAGAGGGGCAGCCCCAACTTCCAGTAGTCACCGAACCGGTATCCTCCCGGTCCCATGACCAGCGTGTTGCACTGGTGACCGACCGGGGTAAGAAAGTCGCAAGCCGCACCCACAGATACCGCCATAAGAAACGCATCGGGCCTGGAGCCGATCTGCCCGGCAAAGGTAGCCGCAATGGGCGCCATCACAAGTACGGTCGCTGCATTGTTCAGAAACGGGGTTACCGCCATTGTCGCTACCATCATCAACGCGAGCGAACCGTAGGACGGCAAGGTGCCGGCGAATTGATAGACCCATCCGGCGATGAGATCGGCACCGCCAGTCGTTCTGATCGATTCGCTGACCGGAAGCAGCGCTCCGAGCATCACCAGAATGGGCCAATCGATAGCTTCGTAAGCCTCGCGGAGCGACAGCGCCCCGAAGAGAACCGTCAATACCGCAGCGGTAAAGAAGGCCGTTGCGACCGGCAGCATGCCTGATGCTGCAAGCGCCATGGCACCACAGAGAATCGCCACAGGAAGCATGCCCTGGCGTACATTCCCCAACCGGATTTCGCGCTCGGCCAACGGCAGAATGCCGAGTTCCTTCAACTTGTCGGGAAACCTTCCAAGGTCGCCCTTTAGCACGAGAACATCGCCCGGTTGCAGGGTGATGTCCCGCAGACGCTCAGTGAACCGCTCGCCGCTGCGGCTGACTGCAAGCAGGTTAATGTTGAAGCGCTCGTGCAGAGCCATGCGCTTGGCAGTCTGTCCGACCAGGATGGAAGTTGCCCCAATTACAGCCTCTATTCCGACAACTTCTCCCGCACCGCCGCCTCCGGTGACTCGGCCCTCTCCTTCCAGTTCGAGGCCGGCTCGGCCGACTGCGCGTTCGAGCGCTTCAGGGTCGCCTTCGAGCAGCACAATGTCGCCCTCGACGAGAACGGCGTCGGGCAGCAGGCTGAGACGCTCTGGTCCATGGCGTATAACGCCGGTCACCAGGATCTCGTAGTCGCACAGCTTCGACAGGTCACTGGTGGTCTGGCCGACCACCGACGAAGTCGCCAAGACGCGGGCTTCCGTCATGTAGTCCTTCAGATCGATCGCCTCGTCCATCGTTGCGGCCGGCTTGCGACCGCCAGGTAGCAGCCGATAGCCGAATACTAGAAAGGCCACACCAGCGACGGCGATGCCGAGCCCTACCGGCGTGAAATCGAATATCCCGAAAGGTTGACCGGTCAGTTCCTCGCGCATGCGCGAGACGATAATGTTAGGCGACGTACCAACGAGAGTGATCAGGCCTCCAAGCAGCGAACCGAATGCCATTGGCATGAGGAACCAGGAAGGCGATGCGTTTGAGCGCCTCGCCATCTGAAACGCCACTGGGATCATCATCGCAAGCGCGCCGATGTTTTTGACGAACGCGGAGAGGACGGTGACCGTCGTCACCAGAACCACTATCTGCCCCTGAACCGAGGTGATCTTGGGCGAAATTCTGTGGAGTGTGGCTCCTATAATCCCAGAGCGTTCGACCGCCGCACTGACCACCAGCGCACTCGCGACGATGATCACGATGTCATCGCCGAACCCGGAGAAGGCAGCCTTATGAGGCACAATGCCGGCAAACACCGCAGTCAGAAGAGCAAGCACGGCGACGAGATCGTATCGAAGCCGACCCCAGATAAAAAGGACCATCATCCCCGACAGGACTGCAAAAGCGAAGATCTGAGCTTGCGTCATGACCTAGTATTCATGAGCGTGATCGCGAACGGTGCCGCCAGCATCATCGCGACCGCAATGCAAGCCGGTCACCCGAAGCACGCTCGAACCACGTGTAAAGAGGCCAAGTGGAGAAGGCTATCACTGCTGCACACAAATGGGCTGACAGGAAGGGCCAGAGAACAAGAAAGCAAGGGTATCGCGAGCAGGACAAGCGAGCTGATCCTCAAGGTTTGTTCGATCGGTTATCCAAGGGAGATTTTACCGGCTGCGGCGTTGATCCGGCTAGCACGCATTGCGACCGACTGCGTTCACCTTGATCTTGAGCATAGGGCACCAAGGAGCGAGGTGGGAGTCCAGACGTGATACTTTCGTCCGCACAGGCACGGCGCCGACGCATGCATGGCTCACTCGGGTAAGGGCGGCGTTTCCATGCCAAGGTGTAGATATTCGGAGGCAATTGTTCCTACGCGACCGTAGAACTGTCGGTTCGGACGCCGGCGCTTTCCTGGTGTTTGATCGTGACGGCGGTGCCGGGATCTGCATCGCGTTGCTGAATCTCAGCCTGCAGATTCTTTACAAGAGCCTCCACAATGCCTGTCCCTAGACCCGCCTTTGGTGCATCACTCCCCGCAGGGATGCCGATGCCGTTGTCGGTAACCGAAAGGGCCCAGTCATTGCCGGACGACCGATAGTCGATCACAATGGTGCCTGTTCGCTCATCGGGGAAGGCGTGCTTGAGGGCGTTGATGACAAGCTCGGTCACGATAAGCCCCAAGCTGACGGAAACGTCCGCTTCCACTGCGCTGTTGTCGACCGTCACCTGAATCGAGAGCCGATCAGGATCCGCTATCATAGACGCGCCAAGACTTTGGCAAAGCTGAGTCAAATAGGTACGAAGTTCGACGTTGCCGCCGTTGGACGTCGAGAGTTGCTTCTGCAGGGCTGCAATCGACATGACGCGGTGATGGGCGTTGTGGAGATGCCCGCGCGCTTCGTCCGACTGAACCCGACGCGCGCTCTGCATGAGAACGCTGGCAATGATCTGGAGGCTGTTTGCCACCCGATGCTGGACCTCCTGCAGCAGGATCGCCTTGTCGCGAACGAGATCATCTTTCAGGCGAGCCTCCGCCCGCGCGTCCGTCACGTCGGTCACGGCCAGCAGAAGGCGAATGTGATCCATGTCGCCGTCGTCGAGCGTGTGAGCGTTGACGACCAGGTTCCGTGTCTTCTGCTTTGGCCGCCTGAGGTCGATCTCGTAGGCTTCGACCTGCGCGCTTCCTGAAGCGGTAGCCCTCAGAAGCGACGCAAGCTTGGGCATCGCCCATTCGCCGTTGCCAAGTTCGCTGAGGCGTCTACCGGGAACTGTCGCTGGGTCGATTTCGAAGGCTCGGCAGAACGATGCGCTCGCTGCTATGACCCTCTGGTCGTCGGAAAGGAAGAGCAGCGGTTCGTTCGACGATACCACAACGGCAAGCGTGCTCGCCGCCTCGAAATGCACAGTCGGTGCCTTTGACATGAAGAGGCCCTCAAGGGCCGGAGACTCACGGCGTGAGCCATCACTCGGCAGGAACGCCGCCGAGCCGGAAAGACGAGTTCGACGAATACACCCTATCACGCCCCGCGCATGCCAACACCATACTAAATCCTGCGCGAGCAGATCGATGTCGGAAAAACCCTCGCGCCACCGCGCGGAAGTCTGGAGCGACCCAGGCGCGCATGACGTTCCCGCACGAGGGTGCGGAACGGCAACTGACTGAGCGGACAATAGAACCGCCGCTCCGGTTGCGAAGCAGCGGTGGCGGTCTGTTCCAACATCGACCAGGGTCAACAAACGGCGAGTTGCACTGCCACGTCGTCTGCGCCAAGCCTTGCTCCCATGGGCGGAACCTTTTGCTGCCACACGTGTTGGTTAGATGTCCCCACCTTTCCGTGTGTAATCCGGCGGGACGCGCTATTAGCGCAGAAAGCACTCAGATGAAATTCATTCAGCGCATGAACGAGCAGCCCTCGTCTTGGCTCCTGCTGTTCGGCACAATAGCTATCCTCGGCTACCTTGTGTATCTCGTCGGCAATGGAATGACCTGGTAGCGCTCTTATGCCAATAAAGCGCGCCATTCCGGCGCACGTTCGTGCAGCCATCGCTACCTTCCTGCACCATTGTCAGAATGAAGCGGCGCCGTTTGCCGGAACAGAGGCTCTGGGCGCAATCTGAACGATGTTTCCTGAGCTGGATATCTCGGATGCCGATCTGGAGGACGCGATATCCGGAGTTGCCGCAAATGCTGGCTTCGATGTTGGTTACGAAACGCGAACTGGCTCGGCTCGTGCGAAGCGGAAAGCGCTTGAACGCTGGGATAATGAAGGCGGAGCAATTGGGAAAGCCCCTCGGATGGAGACCTTGCAGCGGACCGATAACGACGCGAACGGCACGCGGCGGAAGCGTGAGATCGGGAAGACGGCAATATTTGATCTGGCTCGGTCGCGCGCCCGGGAATGTGGAGCGATGAGATACCGATGAGTGAAGTCGTTACTTTGTTTGCCGACAAACGGTGGAAGGCCGTGATCGATTATCGAACGGAGGAAGGCTCGCAAAGTCTCGAACACTATTTCGAGGAGATTTCCGAGCTGCATCTCATCATAGAACACGGACCGGACTGGAATCAGCTCATTCTGCACCGTGACGCTAAATCGCCCGGATGATGGCGGAGATCAAAACAGCGTCAAGAAGGCACTCCGCCAGGAACGCAGGTGGTAGCAAGACTCGCCAGTCGGCCAAAACCAGCCCAAGGTGTTGTCATGCACGGTTCCAAGCCTCGGGAGATCCGCTACGCCTTGCGGATCGAAGACAACGGGACATGGACGGTATTCGACACGTTTACCGACAAACCTGCCGAGATTGGCGACCGACTGACCACAGAGATGCAGATGAACGATGCCGAGGAGATCATGGAGGTCCTAAACCTCCTCCATCCCGCGAACGACAACGGGACGATTCACTAGCGAAGGCTGGATCCCATCAAAGCCTCTCGATGCACCGCGAATCCCTGATCAGTTTCGCTCTGCAGAAGAAATGCCGAGCGAACTTTGAGTGCCACCGCATTTTGGATGTCAGCTCCACAGGTAAGGGAATTTTATGAGCAAACAGCGCCGCATATTCCCGGAACGCCGCCGAAAAATATGCACCAACGCCTCAGGGGTCGTCTCTGCTCTACGGCCTCATCGCCGTGGTTCTGCTCGGAGCGTCTCTCTGGATCATCGGTCGCTTCTACGGCTTCGGTTTTCCGGATCACCCCACTTTCCTTGTCACTGGGAGTGTTGTCGCCTTCTGTGGCGGCTTCATCCTCAGACGGGTCCGGAGGCATCGTCACGACGTTGCCTATGTGAAAGAGTTCAATAAGCGAAGCACACGGTGATGGGACCGCATCGATGAAGCTGACAGTCCTATCACAAGACGACGTATCGCTACTCACGTCCCGTCGTGCTCCAGCCCCACCGTATCATGCTCAGGCCACGCGGCAGCCACGACATCGTGGTGCTGGCGAGTTCGCTCAGCTGCTCGCCAAGGCGGAGTTGGACTGGACACAAGATGTTTTCGGCAATCTGATCGCGACTGCGACGTTCTCGCATCCCACGGCCGAACTCGAGATAATCAATGATCTGGCTGTCCGGCAATCGGCAACGGAATGGCCGATTTTCCGGATCGCACCAGAAGTACATTCGTTTCCGTTCGAATACTCACCCGACGACCTCGCCGCCCTTGGCACCCTCGTTGTCTTTGAACACGCGGACCCGGAAGACAGACTGAGAGCGTGGGCGCGGAGCTTCATTCGCGGCGCGTCGACAGATACGTTGTCTCTGCTGAAGGATATCAATGCCGGCATGCTCGATGCAGTGGCTTACCGGACTCGCGACGAGGAGGGTACGCAGACGCCACTCGAGACACTTTCGCTTGCCAGTGGCTCCTGTCGCGACATCGCCGCGCTCTTCATCGAGGCTGTTCGTCATCTCGGCCTCGGGGCTCGAGCAGTCTCAGGCTACCTCTTCGACCCCCACGCATCTCCGGGTACTCAGGGCGCGACTCATGCGTGGGCCGAAATTTATCTCCCTGGTTCGGGGTGGATCGCCTTCGACCCGACACACCGCCGAGTGGGGAACGCTAATCTCGTTCCGATAGCGGTGGCTCGCAGCAATCGACAGATCATGCCGATCATCGGGGGCTATGTCGGCCTGCCGGAGGATTTCATTGCCATGGACGTGACCGCACATGTCGCGCGGGAGAGATAGTCACAGATCTCGGCGCGGGCTATCACTGATCGCGTCATCTAACCAACGGCTCAGTTAGCCGTCGAAGACCGAGAGCATGGCGGGTGCGCCGTGTAGCTTGGTAGGTTCAAGGGCCGCGTTCTTCGGAAGGATTTTGCCCCTGCCAAGGACGGATAAGGGCTGCACGGCGCATGTTGTTTGACAGATCAATCGAGCAGATTTTGGGAATTGGCGCACTTTTGCTTTTAGGCATTGGCTGCATTGTGGTGCTCTGGCCATTCCTCTCCGCATTGATCTGGGCGGCGGTGCTCTGCTTCTCCACCTGGCCAATCTACACTTGGTTGGAGCGACTTCTAGGAGGAAGGATGACGCCGGCCGCGCTTCTCATGACCCTGATTGTAGCAGCTGTTGTTGTGGCGCCGTTTGCCATCTTGGTGGCAACACTGGCCGATAGTGTGGCGACCGTGGCCCAGGCCGTGAACAACCTGCTTGAACAAGGCCCACCTGCGCCGCCCGCCTGGGTGGCCGAAATCCCGTTCCTAGGTGAGCGCCTAGCACTTTACTGGCAGGGCCTGGCCTACAATGCGCCCGCCTTCCTCGTCGAGCTGACGAAGCTGATACGTCCTGCGACCGACATCGCGGTGGCCAGCGGTGCGGTTCTGGGCGTCGGACTCCTCGAACTGGCACTGAGCGTGTTCATCGCGTTCTTCTTTTATCGGTACGGCCGCCAAATGGCAGCTTCCGTGCGCGGCAGTTCCGAGCGGATCGGTGGCACTCGCGCACGACGTCTGCTCTTAGTTGCCGGCTCAACAGTTACCGGGGTGGTTTACGGTGTGATCGGGACGGCGATTGCGCAAGGACTGCTGGCGGGGCTTGGGTTCTGGATCGCAGGTGTGCCCCAGGCCCTACTGCTCGGCTTCCTCACATTCCTCTTATCCTTCGTGCCCGCCGCTCCTCCCCTGGTCTGGGGGGGTGTCGCACTATGGTTGTTCTTTCAGGGCGAGGTCGGCTGGAGCATCTTCGTTGCGGGTTGGGGTTTGCTGCTGGTGAGCAGCATCGACAACTTCTTGAGGCCGTATCTTCTCACGCAAGCCAACAGCTTGCCCGTACTGCTCAGTTTCTTCGGATTCCTGGGCGGCATTTTGGCGTTCGGCTTCATAGGTGTGTTCCTAGGCCCCGTACTCTTGGCGGTTGGTTACAGCCTGTTCCTTGAATGGCAGGCGTCCGACAGAGAAGCGTAGGCACGCGCCGAAAGGATGAGTGAGATGCCTATCGCTATACGAGGAAGCGGCGAACCGGCGCGTCCCTCGGCAGCCGTGCGGCTGTCTTCCTTGCCATGGTGCATGGCAGCAACGATATGCTCTAGGTGCGTTGGAAAGACCGTCGTCCAATTCCGGCGCCACAACAGGGACAGCCCGATTGCGAAAATCTCTGACAAAATCGCGCGGCTCGCCGCGTTACAGGCCCGGAACACGGCCGTCAAAGATTATAGCGGCGCGGCCGGTCATCTCCAGGCGCTGACTGTGAAGCGGCGTGAAAAGTTGACTCAATTTTTTGATCCAGGTGGTGGGAGTTTTGCGCTGAGTTCTAGGAGGAATCAGCGCGATGAATCAAACGCTTCGATCATGTCAGCTGGTGGCGAAAGGGCTCGTTCTCGAGCGATGGCTCGGGGAAGGTGATCAACTCAGCCTGTGGGTTCGGTCGAACCGGGAGGACGGTCGATGTCCGAGTTGCGGGACGATCTCGCGCAGGGTGCGTAGCCGGTATTGCCGACGGCCCTGCCGACCTGCCTCTTTCTGGCGACCGCGTCCGGCTGCACGTGACCGTGCGGCGCTTTCAGTGCGAGGCGGTGCTTTGCCGCCAGCAGTTGTTCGCTGAACGGTTCGCCGAGGACGTGCTTGCGCCGATGGTGCGGCGCACGGGACGGCTGGAACAGGCACTGACGCGCGATCGCGGGCGGCGGGGTCTTCAGTCGCCGCCTCGCTTGCGGACATGCGCTCCACTGTAGCCAAGCTGAGGCACCACTGCCCCGCTTGGGCCACGCGAGGATCCAGTGATCGGATGCAGAAAGGCTCGGCCTCGGGGCACGATCCTGGACCTGGCTCGCCTGATTCGATACGGCGCCAAATCCATCCGTACGGAGCCTGCTTCCACGGCCTCAGCGCTCTGCCAGTGGCCATGCTCATCTAGATGCCGTCACACGCCGGGCAGGCCTCTATTCCACTTCCAAGGCCGCGGTCATGCCGGCGCACGTCGTGCATCCAGCGAAGTCTACCGGAAATCGGCAGCCGTCAGCGTATAGGAGGTTTGGCGGCGATGGGAGTAGGCCTCGCGGGCGACGTCGTGGATCGAACTGCGCGCCGCATCGAAGGTCGAGAGATACATTTCCTCCGATAGCTCCATTCTGCGCAATCCAGCAGAGGACTTGGCGAGCGCCTCCACTTCGACAAAGAATGGCACTTCGAACATGCCGTCGTGCCCGATAAAGCGAATTGCGTTGCGCACTTCGTCGAAGCTGCGGCTGGGGTTCAGGAATTCAAGAGTCATCGTTGACCTGCCCCTACCGTTACAACTGGCAGCGGCGCAAGCAAGCGTCCGTTCGCTTGCTCTTTGCGTCGCACATCATTCCGCCGATTGAGCGACAGCATGCCATCGGTCGCGTCCGAACGGCTAAGGCCGATCATTTCCTCTCCCTCCCTGTTGGCTGGTACGCCGGTGAAGACATTGTAGATTGTCCAGGACCGGTCGCCTTCGATGCGACGGCCATACTGTTCGTCGCCCGGCGCGCGAGCGGATGCACCGCCTTCATTGTCCCAGACGCTGATCGCGTTGTCGTGCCGCTGCCGTTCGATTTTTTCTATGTATCGGTTCATGATCGTGGCCTTTCTCCAGTGGTCACGTCGACATCAAGTATGCCGGAAAACAGCGCCGCGCCGTATAGGTTGGTGATCGCGACTGCATCGGGCCGTTGAGGCATGTCGAGCGTCTGTGAAAGCAGACGCGCAATCTCAATGGCGTTGGCGATATCGTCGGCTTCTATCGTCTCTCGGCCGACCACGGCGTGGGCGTCATCTGCATCCCGGGTGCGGTAGAACTCGATGACGAATTTCATGGCGCTACTTGTTCTTTCAGCCGAAGCAGCACTGCCTCAGTGCTTGCCTTTACCTTGTGACGCGTTGGCGTTTGCGGCAACCTTGATCTGGCTCCCGAAGCTGCTTTCAGGCTTTGGTGGGGCCTTCTCCTGTTTCGGCTTTCTGATCTCGCGATTGCTTCGTTTCTGACCCTTAGCCATGTCCGAACGTCCTTTCGATGAGCGTTGCGCCGCTGCCGGATTGCGATATGTCGACCAGCTCGAGGCTGTCTTGCGTCGTTACCCGCTCATGACGCTCGTCATCGTTGCGGATGCGATACTGAAGCGAATCTCCCCGTGGCGGCAACGTGCCGGTGATGCGGTAGATTTCTGCATGTGGAGTCAGCCTTCCAAATCCGCCTCTCAACCGGACAGTCTGCCCGATCGTGAAGAGATGGGCAGGAGACTCGTGGCGGGCGGGGCGGGCTGTTGACCGGATGGAACTCGTCGATATCATGACTGCTGGTGATCCTTTTCGAGTGCGGCGTCGAGATCAGCAGGATCGATCCGCGCCATCTGATGTGTGTGGCCATCAATGCCGATGGCTGGCAGGTGAATAAAGGCGCCTACACGTCTCCAAGCGAGGCGGGAGGATACCTCCAGCAATTCCTCATCCTGGTCGACACGATAGTCGCCAGCAGGCTGTGCAGCGTCGAAGCCGCGCAGCATGAAGGGTGCGGAGAACCGGACCACAGTCTGCGTAGTACGCGTTGTCATGGGCCATACCTCCGCAGGACAAGCGCCTCCCGCATGATCCCATTCGAACCGGAACGAACTTGCGTGCTGCCAGTACATCCGTGGTCAGCGGCGGGTTCATTCCGAGGTTCGAACAGGGCGACATGCGCGCCGGGTCGGCGCTTGACACATTCGCTATCGAGAATTCGGTGGTGAATGGCGGGTCGTAGTCTCTGACACCGCGAAGCCAAATCGGCCAAATCAACGAGTTTCATATATGGGCTGAGATCGGCCTCCCTGCAAGGCGATCTGCATTTTTATTTGCTCATTGCGTGCGCGGAAAATTAAACGCTCGGAAACAATCTCGGCGAAAAGCTGGGTAAATTGATTTGCGATGCGATTTTGCTCGATGGACACGTTGCGCAATATTTCTGGGAGCTCGAAATAACTATGGCACTCCTATCATTCGAATGCCACAGTCGCTATGTATCTAAAGTGACCGCCCTTCCTACAGCTTGCAGAAGCGGCAGTTCGTCGAGCCGCTGGCTGGCGACAACGCCCGGACGCACCACGGCCGACGGCGCCGTGCGCAAGGTTGGTTCACCGTACTTGCTGCCTAGCAAGTCACCACTTGGCCGGACCTTATCCTTCAACCACGGAGCTACACCATGATCGTGTTCTCAAAGAAGACCTCCACGGCTGGAAACAACGCCAAAGAGGCGGAGGTACGGCGTGAAGCGACGCCGACAGAGCCTCCGCAGGAGGAGAACCGTTTCGACCAGATCCGCAGGAAGGCGGCGGCCGGTCACCGGAAGTCCGACACGGATGGCGCCTTGCGCAGGGCGCGGCAGACAGTCGAGGACAATCGACTTCTTTAGTCGCGCGCTTCTTCCACGCGAAATGAGCTTGCGCCTCCAACGCTATCAAGCGGTGCCTCCAAGATCCAGGTGAGGCCGTTCGATCCGAACAGCAGCTCGCCCGAGCCACTCAACGCCTGAGGTGCCACTCTCCTCAGAACGACGCTGCCAAAACCCGCCTCCGTCGCAATGTTCTGGACCCTGGGGCCGTCTTGCTCGTTCCAGATCAGTCTTAGAAACGCGCGGTCCTGGATTTCGATGACCTCCCACGAGACGGCGATGGTCCCCTGCGTGCCTGAGAGCACGCCGTACTTGATGGAATTCGTGCCGAGTTCATGGAATGCCATTCCAAGGTGCTGGACGGCGGTTGGGCTGAGCACCACGGAAGGTCCCGACGTGGATACCCGATCTCCAACGGTGAAGGCTCTAATCTGAGCCAGGAGCAGCTCGGCAATCGTCGCTCCTTTCCAATCGGCCGCCACGAGGAGGTCATGCGAACGGGCCAAGGCCATGATGCGTTCGCGAACAAGGCGCTCGAATGCGTCGGCGCTTTTCGAACGCTTGTTCGTCTCACGCACCATCGACAGGATGACCGCGTACTGGTTCTTCACGCGGTGGTTGACTTCACGCATCAGCGCCCGGATTCGATGCTCGCTCTCTTTTGCAGCGGAAACATCACGGGCGATTTTTGAGGCACCGACGATCCGGCCTGACGCACTACGAACAGGGGAGACGGTGAGCGACACCGGGATCAGCTTTCCGTCCTTGCGCCGGCGGATAGTCTCGAAGCTGTCGACACGCTCGCCCCTTCGGATGCGCTCCAGGATCCGCGGCTCTTCGCCTTGTTGGTCCGCGGGTATCAGCATGGTCACCGACTTGCCCACCGCTTCCTCGGACGAGTAGCCAAAAAGCCTCTCCGCGGCAGCATTCCAGCTGGTGATCACGCCATCCAAATTCTTGCTGACGATCGCGTCGAAGGACGACTCGACGATCGCTGACAAGTGATGGGCAGCCGCATCCATCCGCCTGACCTCGCTGAGGTCCACCAGAGTATTGACGCCGCCAACAACGCTGCCATCCCCGTCCCGCAAGGGAGTCGGGAAGGGAAGGAACGGGACGAGCGTTCCGTCGGGGCGCTGCGCGAGCGCTTCGACGTTTCTCACCGGCCGGTTCTCGCGCAGTGAAGTTGCCATCGGGCATTCGTCGTGGGGAAGCGGCTGCCCTTCTGAACTGAGCAGCCCGTGGGTAACACACCACTTGTCCTTCCCGATCTCCGGCCTGCGACCGGCGAAATCGACAGCGGCCTGATTGTAGTAGGTGACATTCCCGGCGCGATCCGTTGTGTAAACCGCGACTGGTAGGCTGTCCAAGATCTGCCGGAAGTTCTGATCCTTCACGTCGAGTTCGGCTTTGGTACGGTTGAGCTCCGTGACATCGAACGAAAAGCATCTGCTATGAGCAAATTTCCCATCGAGCAGGTGTGGACTGGACGTGACCTCGACGCTCTTGATCGATCCGTCGTGTGCCCTGAGCCGCGCAGGCACCGCCTCGACGCTTTCTCCCCGACCTAGCCGCTCCAGAATGCCGTCAACGGCGTCCTGGTCCACGTGGAAATCCGCAATGTGACGGCCGACGTAGTCCTCGCGAGAATACCCTAGCAGATGAAGTTCCGCTTTGTTGGCATGCAGGATCGTACCGTCCGGTCCCACGACGTGAAGAGCTACGGGGCCATTATCGAAGAAGTCGCGAAAATCCACCTCCGGCTGCGGATCCAAGTGCGTGCCGTCGATGTCGGCAGCGCTTACCGCAGACGGTGTATCTCGAACCATATGGCGAATGTCCCTTGGGGCTTGATCAACCCCGTTGGGCCAACCTCATGAAACGCGCCGATTGTGGTTTCGTTCCGTGCTGCCAAAAGATTCGTACTCCTGTCCTGGGAGATGCTGCCGTCACCTTTTTCTCTGCCGCCTATCGTTTTCCGCCTCGTGGCGTGCATAGGCAGAACGCTCCGGCGCGCCATGGGAGCCACTTCGTAGCCAAGGAATTAAAATGCTGGACATTAATAATCGTTTGAGCTATACAGCCTAGTCGACTTTTGAAGTTCGAATATTGTCATTCGCGCTCCGGCGCTGGTCTACGATTTTCCTCTCCGAAATATCGATTTCTACTCGCGCTGCATTCGCAGCGGGAGAGTTAAATATTGCTGAGGAAAGGGTTCATCATGACCACCGGCACAGTAAAATGGTTCAATTCCACCAAGGGCTTCGGCTTCATTCAGCCTGACAACGGCGGCACGGACGTGTTCGTCCACATCTCTGCGGTAGAGCGCGCTGGAATGGCGAGCATCGTTGAAGGCCAGAAGATCGGCTACGAGATGGTGCGCGACACCAAGTCGGGCAAAATGGCGGCGGAGCAGCTTCAGGCTGCCTGAATGTCTTCATGGCTTTCCGGCGGCGACCACGGATGTACTGGCGCCCTGAAAAGCTGCTCATCGAGAGGCCGGGCGATCGCCCGGCCTCTTAGTTTTTGCAGCACTCGCGAAAGCAAGTCACGAAACCATCTTCATGAGCTTCTCGGCTGAAGGGCATGGAATTGCCGTTCCCTTCAGGAGAGCTTGTTCATGACTAAAGCGGGAAGCAAACATGACTGATGCCCTCTACCAGACAGGATCTTCTGCGCCGCAGGGCAAGAAGTCTCCGCGTCGCGCGTCGAAGCCCCGCCCTTCTACCCTGGGTAAGCTATCCCCCGAGGAGTTGCAGACGCTTCGGCTGGACGACAACGCTCGCGTGGAGTTCGATGCCTGTGTCCAACGGTTTGATCGCAGCGCGATGGAACTCAGGGTGTTCGAAGGCGAGGATGCGGCGTTGATGGACGATGCTCGCTATGAGCAGCTCTCGGCTGCCGAAGCCGAGCGTCGTAGCAGCGGGATGGCGGTCGTGCATTTCATGGCGCCCCGCATCCTGAAATTGCGAGACGGCGCCGCCAAGCGGAAGTGGCGCTCGTTTCTTGCCAAGTTCAGGCGAGACGAGAAGCTGGTTTGAGTCAGGTTTGCGGCGGGCTGCGGCAACCGCAATATATAGTCAGTGGGGTCTCCGCCTAACCGGCCTGGTTTCACATCGTGAATACCACGTTTCGCGTTCGCCTCCCTCGCGTTGACCGTGGTAGATGAAGCTAGCACCTTTTGTGCCGTCGCGGGGTCCCGGCGCGAGAAGCCGCCGCGTTAGGGGACTGGCGGCGATTTTATAGCCCTACAAGGCCACCAGTCACTACTCGCCGAGCAGGCACGAGCTGTCTGAATGCCCTAGCTCGTGGCACCTGACGCAGGCTTCAGGCGGCAACTCTACGGATAGTGATATGAAAGACAGCATTGAGCAGCTTCCGAACGAGTCCGCTGATATCTTCACGAAGCCGTTTGCACGGTTCCTGCGTATCGAGGCATTGTCTGGCGCTGCCCTGCTTCTTTGCACGATCATTGCGCTGGTTCTCTCAAACTCCATCTGGTCGTCGGAAGTTTTGGGGTTCTGGGAGATAAAGGCCGGCTTCAGCATTGGCGGGATCGAATATGACCGGACGCTGAAACACTGGATCAACGACGGTCTTATGACCCTCTTCTTTTTCGTCGTTGCGCTGGAACTCAAACGCGAGCTTGTTCTCGGCGAGCTGCGACATCTGAGAATGGCAGCATTGCCCCTGGTTGCCGCCTTGGGTGGCATGATCGTACCCGCTGGATTGTTTATTCTGCTCGTGGGCAAAAATCCGGGCGCAAGCGGCTGGGGGACTGTCATGTCGACGGACACCGCGTTTGTCATAGGTTGTCTTGCCGTCCTTGGAAGCAGACTTCCGCACAGCCTGCGCTTGTTCCTCCTGTCGCTTGCCATCTTCGACGATGTCGGCGCGATTCTGGTGGTCGCGGTTGCCTATGGCGATGCTGTGAACTGGGTTGCGCTTGGCTTGGCGGCACTCGGAATTGTCTCTGTGGCCGGCGTGGCGCGCCTTGGTATCCGCAGCATGGCTGTCTATTTCGCCATGGGCGGCCTGATCTGGATCGCTGTTGACGCTTCCGGAATACATGCCACGCTGTCAGGAGTGATCCTGGGCTTGATGACCCCGGCCCGGAGCTGGGTCAGCGACACACGCCTCCAGGCGATCTTCAATCGCGTGACGGCCCATCCCCCGGGGGCTCAATGGAGCGGCAACACACCTGCACGCCGTGATTTGCGCCGTGCGGGAGTCGCCGCGCGCGAAGCCTTGTCTCCCATAGAGCGGCTGGAGATGTTGCTCCACCCTTGGGTAGCGTTCACGATCATGCCGCTGTTTGCATTGGCAAATGCTGGTGTCGCGATAGGCGCAGACGAGTTCGACGCCATGTTGGCAACGTCGATCTTCGCCGCCTTCTTCGTCGGCAAGCCGGTCGGCATTGTGCTGTTCGCCTTCGCGGCCGTGAGGATACGCGTGGGCGTCCGCCCGACTGACCTACCATGGAGCCTTCTGGTGGGCGGGAGCCTCTTGACGGGCATTGGATTCACCATGGCTCTCTTCATCGCCGAACTGGCGTTCGAGCCGTCCCTGCTCACTTCCGCGAAACTCGGCATCCTCGCAGCATCGGTGGCGTCGGCCGCGGCCGGTTTCCTCGCTCTGGCCTGGCTGGCTAAGCGTCAAAACCTGTCCGAATGATCTGTAATGTCGCTAGCCCATCGGCGACGATCTACTCCTCCGCCAGAATTTCCACGCTGACATCCATGCCGGAGAAATCGTCCGGAGCGCCCAGGTAGCCGCCAATCACAGGCATGATCTGGCGGTTGCTGCGGGCGACGGCCACGGGAATCAAATTGTCTCCGCCGACGCGCCGGTGAGTAGGGTCAAAAGCTATCCAGCCGGCACCAGGGAGATAGACTTCCGCCCAAGCATGGGTCGAGCCCGGATCACCGGCAAGGGCTTGCGGATCGAACAGATAGCCGGAGACCGCACGGGCACCGAAGCCCAGACGGCGCGCAGCATCAATGAACAGCGCGGCGATGTCGCGGCAGGAGCCGCTCCCCAGTGCCAGTGTCTCGCGCGGCGCCTGTGTCCCCTCCTCATCGCGCACGCGGTAGGAGATCGCTCCGAGCACCCCCGCGTTCAGATCCTTGAGCAGTGAAAGCGTGTCGGTTTGCTCGCCTCGAACAAAGGCGCGCGCCCAGTTCGCTAGTTCGCCCTGCGGATCGGGATAGTCGGGAACGGACAGCGCGCCCAGAGCAGCCGCGTCGTCAGGCGAGTAGGTGAACGGGAAGGAATGTACGGCTGGATCGGTTCGGAAGACCGGCCATGCTGCGGCTGACTGGTCTAGGTGCAACTCGCTTACAATGATGAGCTGATCTGTGGCCTCGGCGAATGTTGCCGTGGCGATCAGGTTGCCGAACACATCTTGCGTCCACTCCATCTGCGCAGCTGGGGAGCAGGAGATCGAACTTGCAAGGACCGCCATGTCATGACTGCTGCGCGGGCGCAGCGTCAGTCGGTGCGGCTGGAGGATCACCGGGCGCGCATAACGGTATCTCGTCGTGTGGTGGATCGACAGTTTCATATCTGACCTGAGAGCTTCCTTTGGCGGTTGGATGCTGCCTGTGCTCTAATCATCGTCGCGCCATCGGGTTGCAGTGCCTCCGCTACACGGTGGCGGATGAACGAATATCCAGTTTGGCCGCGCTCGATGCATACCGGCCGCATCATCTGCAACTATCGCATCAGTCCGGCAGCTCGAAGCGCATCCTCGATCGTCTTCTGTGCGCCAGAGGGTTCGGGTGCCGGACTTCTTGGCCGAGGGACAGCTGTGGGCTGCGGCGCGAGAGCTTTACCAGGTTGGCCCGCGCGAGGGGACCAGGCCTTTGACGATGGGTGTTCCGATGCCTGGGGGCGCAGCTGCCCCTCGAGGTTCGACACACCCCAGAATGCGGCGATCTCCCGCGTGGACGAAATTCCGACATCGAGCATGAACGGGCCCGCAGTTCCGAGATCGGCAGTGACCGGCGCGCCGTGGCCCATGCCCGCGATCATGTTGACCTCGATAATCGCTTCGCCGGATGCCTTGCGCCAGACATGTCGGGTCAGAGCACCCGACACCCTCGTGCTGGCCGGCTCCTCAGAGAGGTGGTGGACACCACGCCATTGGGCGGCAAGCGCTTCCGCGTTGCAGGGTGCGACCGTCCGGTCGTCGGTGCCCTGCCAGATCGAAAGCTTCGGCCACGGCCCGTCATGATCGGAAGCCTCGCGCAGGCTGCGCTGTAATTGCATCTCCAAAGGGAGCCCGTGACCCCGCATTCGATCGAAGGCCTCGGGAACGTTTGTCGCGCTGCCATGGGCCAGACCCGCGATGATCGCTCCACCGGCGAAAACTTCCGGGTAGGTCGCCAGCATCGAGGCGGCCATCGCGCCGCCGGCAGAGAGACCACTGACGAATACACGCGCCCTATCCAGGCTGTGGGCGAGGACTACCCTCTCGATCATCTGCCGGATAGATGCGACTTCGCCCGAATGCCTCTGCGTGTCACCCGGAATGAACCAGTTGAAGCAGAGGTTGGGATTGTTTCCGCGCTGCTGCTCCGGGTAGAGCAGAGCGAAACCCGCTTCATCCGCAAGCCGTGACCAGCCGGAATGGTGATCGTATCCAGCCGCCGTCTGCGTGCAGCCGTGCAGGACCACAACAAGAGGACAGCTGTCCGGCAGATTCTTCGGGACGTAACAACTGCCCTTTAGGGCGCCCGGATTGAACCCGAATTCATTCAGCGGGCGGAGCCGGTTCTGCCCAGACTCGGCGCCGGACAGTTCGCCAGCAGAACGGGCGTGGAGCGCGGCGAGCCGCGCGATCGTGTCGGAGATTTTCCGCAATGGGAACGTCCTTGTTCTGCGTCCAGACAGGACGGGAGCATATGCAACGGCTTCTCGGTCATATGGTTGCTGCACTGCACAATTGCGAGCGCAGATGCGCGAACGGGCATGGCGCGGTCGTAACCCAAACCGGGAGGCAGGAGAGTGCAGCACCCCTTGGCTGGACATTTCAGCAGCGATTGCGGCTATTCCCGCCCTTACTCCACTCGGGGAGGTGCGCCATGGTGCCGAAGAAGCGGAGCCGCCCGGCATGGTGCAACGCGAGCAGCCGAGTGAGGAAAAGCCGCCGGAACAGCTTGCCGAGCACACGCACCGGAAGCAGAAGGCAGGACGCGACGAGGTCCATCGACTTCCGTTAAGCGCGATGCCGCCGCCCGGTACTATCATGTGCACGTGCGGTTGGGGGGTCATCGCCGATCCCCAGGTGTGGAGCACGGCGGTGATGCCAATGCGGGCGCCGGGATGCCTGGGATCTCCATCCGCTCGAAACACCGAACGGATGGTCGCAGAACGAACCAATGAGAGGGGTCAATTTTGGGCTCTGACGCAATCTCGGTGCACAGCACCATCATAATGCGCCGATCAACCTGGCCTGAAGCAGATCGATCCTTCCGCGGCCGTACATCTGGCGTTTGACCAGCTTCAGCCTGGTGATCTGCCCTCGGTCTGACCATTGGACCATGATGAGGAGATCGCAGCGCGGACCGCAGCTTCGTCGTTGAGGACGCCACGGGCGAAGGATGCGATCAGGCTCGATCGGGCGGGCGGAAGCCGTGGCCCGAGGCGGGAGATGTCCTTGTCCCGCAGCATGGCGTGGAACTCGGCGACGAGAGTTCTGGCTTCGACCAAGGCTGGCACGCCGTCCTCGACTGCGGCAAGGGTGATGGTCTCGGCCCTCGACAGCCTGTCGCGGTGCGAGGTCATCAACGGCGCGATGGTGCGGGCCGAAGGGACGCGCCGGAGGTTCTTGTCGTTGGCCTGGTCTGCTCGGCGCCGGCGCGTTGCCCACTCACCGACAACCCACCGTGAGCCACGGAAGCCGTGCTGATTATGCGGCGCCAAAGCTCGGTGGCGTTGCGTGAAGCGGCTTCCCATTGTGCATCCAGCCAAGGCAGGTGAGCTTCGAGCGAGCTTTCCCTAGCGGCACCGAGCACTCGGCGGATCCGGCGCATGGATTTGCGCACGGCGTCGAGGGAGGCTCGGCTGGCGTTCTCCATCAGGTGCCAGCGATCCGCCACCTGGGTGGCGTGCGGCAACGCCCTAGCGGCGGGCTTCGCCATAGCCGCCGCCTCGATCCCGCGCGACCACGACGATCGACTGGTGGCGTCCGAGCCATGCCTCGGAGGTCGCAGACGCGCGCTACGGCAAAAGCGTCACCGGCCGGCGCCGTGCCAGGTCGCAGACGATCGTTCCGTAGCGGTGATTGCGGCGCCACGCAAAATCGTCGTTGCCGATCACCATAAGCGGTTCCTCGGGAACCCGCGCTCGGCGGCGGACAACGCGAAGCAAGGTATCGTTGCTGACCGGCAGCATCAGCCTCTGCGCAAAGCTGGCGGCCGGTCGACCGCCAAGAGCAAGGCCGAGAGGATGCACGATCCCTTTAATTTGAAGACGGAAGAGGTCGCCAAGCTGAAGGACCTTGAACTCCCCGCTTCCGGAAGGCTGCCTGAAGTTGACGTCATCGGGCTCGATCCCGGCAAGATAGTCGAACCACGGCCTGTGGGTGACCCCCAGGAGAATTTTGACCACCTTCGGATTATGGCTGTCCAAACCACGATGGCAACAGGGAAGGGGCACCCATTGGCTCGCGAAACCCGCTATAGCTAACCGGACGAACGACTGCTTTTGGGATTCTGGATCGGCGTTCGGAATGACCGACATGGTGAAGGGTTTCGGGTGCCGGCAGGCGTACGAAAGCCTCTCATGCAGGAACCCGCGGGCCACAGTCGATGGCTATGGGGATTTCGAACTTCGGCTGATGTCGGCTTTGGCGCGACCGACGCCGGGAAGCGCCGAGGTGGATGCGGATAGGCCGCTTCGTTGCGCCTCCGCGCGGTATTGGCGGCCCCGCACCAGTCCGGGCGGAGGCATGTCGGCGTCAGCGATCGCCATGAACACGCGCGTATCTGTTGCCGGAGACGAAGCGTCGGCGGCTGTAGTCTTGACCAGGCCATGCCGGGTCATGGAGCGGTCTCCCGGTTCGTCGACGACGCATCGGGCGGTGCTCGGGGCTGCCTACACCGTTCGAACGTCTCGATGATGATCATGCGTCCACCGCAGCACCGGCATGGCGGACGGAAGTCCTCCAGCTTGTCGGAGTCGCGTGGGTCAGGCGGCGCGGCGACATCCAGGAGTTCGCGGGCGAGCGCGAGGTTGGCCTTACGGGCGGAGCCGGCGAGCAGACCGTAGTGACGCATGCGATGGAAGCTGCGTGGCAGGACATGCATCAGGAAGCGGCGGATGAACTCGTCGGCCGCGAGCATCATGATCTGCTGCCGGTCGGTGCCGTCGCGGCGATAGTCCTTGTAGCGGAAAGTAACGCGGTCCTGGTCGAAGGCGATCAGGCGGCTGTTCGAGATTGCCACGCGGTGGGTGTAGCGGGACAGATAGGCGAGCACCGCCTCCGGCCCGGCGAACGGCGCCTTGGCATAGACGACCCATCGCTTCCCGCGGACGGGAGCAAGGTGGCGCAGGAAGGTGCGTCGCTCGGTGAGGTGCGCCATGGTCCCGAAGAAGCCGAGCCGCCCGGCGTCGCGCAGCGCGAGCAGTCGCGTGAGGAAGAGCCGTCGGAACAGCTTGCCGAGCACGCGCACCGGAAGCAGGAAGGCAGTACGCGACGATATCCATCGGCTTCCGCTCAGTGCGATGCCGCCGCCCGGTACGATCATGTGGACATGCGGATGGTGGGTCATCGCCGAACCCCAGGTGTGAAGCACGGCGGTGATGCCGATGCGCGCGCCGAGGTGTTTTGGATCGGCGGCAATGGTCAGCATCGTCTCCGACGCCGCCTTGAACAGCAGGTCGTAGACCAGCGCCTTGTTCTGGAACGCGATGTCGGCGATCTCGGCCGGTAATGTGAACACGACGTGGAAGTAGCCGACCGGCAACAGGTCGGCCTCGCGCTCGCCCAGCCACGTCCGCGCCGCCGCGCCCTGGCACTTCGGGCAGTGCCGGTTGCGGCAGGAGTTGTAGGCAATCCGCCACTGGCCGCAATTCTCGCAGGCTTCGACGTGACCTGCGAGGGCAGCGGTGCGGCAGTTCTCGATCGCCGACATGACCTTGAGCTGGGCGAGGCTCAGGTGCCCTGCATGGGCGGTCCGGTAAGCAGGCCCGGCTGTGCGGAAGATGTCGGCGACCTCGACCGAGGCGCGCACGGATCAGCCGGGCGGCGTCTTGCCCTCCATCAGCGCCATCAACCGGTCGAGCGGCCCGGTGACAGCATGGATCGTCCGGGTCGAGACCTTGGCGTAGAGCGCGGTCGTCTCAAGCTTGCTGTGCCCAAGCAGCACCTGGATGACGCGGATGTCAACATCCTGTTCGAGCAGGTGGGTGGCGAAGCTGTGACGCAGTGTGTGCGGGCTGACGCGCTTGCGGATGCCGGCGACCTCGGCGGCCTCCTGGACGGCGCGATGCAGTTGCCGCGATGAGATCGGATCGGTGCGGCTGCGGCCTGGGAACAGCCAGCCATGCGGAAGCATGATCCCGCGTCGCCTGCCTTCTCGCCACCACAGCCGCAAGAGTTCCAGGAGCTGCGGCGAGAGCATCGCGTTGCGATCTTTGCGGCCCTTGCCCTGCTCGACACGGAGCAGCATGCGCGCCGAGTCGACGTCATCGACCTTGAGGTGCGCGACCTCGGATACGCGCAGGCCCGCGCCATACGCAACACCGAGCGCGGCCTTGTACTTGAGGCCCGGTGCAGCTTCGAGCAGCCGTCCCGCTTCCTCCACGCTGAGCACATCCGGAAGCTTGCGATGATAGCGGGTGATCACCAGGGCGCGCGACAGATCCCGGCGCTGCAGGGTCACCAGAAACAGGAACCGCAGAGCCGAGACCGCGCCGTTGATGGTCGCAGGTCCGACGCCCTTCTCATGCTGATCGAGCTGGAAGCGGCGGATATCGTCCGGCGTCGCGGTATCAGGCGAGCGGCCGACAAACGCGGCGAAGCACTTGACGTGGCGAACGTAGTCCTGCCGCGTGTGCAAGCCCAAGCCCCGCATGACCATGTCGTGCTGCATGCGCTGGCGAAGCGGCGAAACGGTTGCATCGGTCGACGGGGTAGCCATGGCGAGTTCCTCTCGTTGAAGGGAACTCCATGGTCGGCTCGCCCCCCGCCACCTGCTCAAAGGCTATGAAGACTACGCCATCTCAGGCCAAGGCCCCCCTCCCGCGAAGCGGGTTCGTGCATGGAAAGGAAGCCGCCGGCCCCGCATCGGCATGAAATAGGACAAGGAACAAAAACGAACACAGACAGTGGTTCGCCCGAGAGGGTGATCCGGATCGTTCCCGTGGGGACGATGGGCAAGGTGATCCCGTTAGCAGGCACGATCCTGGGACGAACTCTCCCAAGGTCGTTCAACAGATTGAGACGCCTCGCTCTCCTGACCCCATCATGCGGCGGCTCCGCGCCGACCGCGAAGAGAAGCGAGTGACCCGCGGGGCGACATGATCCGCAAAGAAGACAGGAAAAGCTTGACGTCAACGACCCCAATCAGAGAAGCCTGCTAGGTGTTGATCAATCCGCCGCCGCCAGCTAGTTCGCCCCCGACGCCGCGGCGAGCGAAGCTAAAAAGCGCTTGGTCCGCTCACGCTGCGGTTGGTCGAAGACACTTCGGGCGGTGCCCTGCTCGACGATCAGCCCACCATCGAGAAACGCCACTTCGCCGGCGATGCGTGATGCCAGGCGCAGATCGTGCGTCGCCATGACCATCGTCGTACCCTCGCGGGCCAAGCTGGCGAGCACCTCGACCACTTCTTCGGCGAGTTCCGGATCGAGCGCGGAGGTCGGCTCATCGCAGAGCAATACGCGCGGTGAGGGCGCGAGCGCGCGGGCAATGGCGACGCGCTGCTGCTGTCCGCCGGAGAGCGTTGACGGCCACGCGTCGGCCTTGTGGGCAAGCCCGACCTTTTCCAGAAGCTCTATGGCCCGCGCGTTGGCCTTTTCGCGCGACCAGCCTAGCACCGTGACTAGGCCTTCCGTGACATTTTCCTTCGCGGTCCTGTGCGGGAACAGCTGGAAATTCTGAAATACCATGCCGGTCTGCCTGCGCAGACGTTGGATGTTTTTCCAGCCAGCCTTGAGGCCGGGACTGAATGTCAGCGCTTCGTCGCCGATGCGCACGGTACCGGAGGTCGGCGTCTCCAAGAGGTTGATGCAACGGAGAAGCGTGCTCTTGCCGCCGCCCGAAGGACCCACCAGCGCTGAGACGCTGCCCTCCACGAACTGCAGTGAAACCCCCTTCAGCACTTCGAGATCGCCAAAGCGCTTGTGGATATCGCGGAGCTCGATCATGCGCGCGCCTCCAGGAAACCGCCATAGCGGTTGAGACGGCGCTCCAGTCTTACTTGGACCGCGGACAGAACCGACGACAGCGCGAGATAGATCAGAGCTACTTCGACATAGAGGATCAGCGGCTCGTAGGTCACCGCAACGATGCGTTGCGCCGACTGGAAAAGCTCCGGCACGGTGATCGCGGCGGCAAGCGATGTGTCCTTCACTAACGAAATAAACGTGTTCGACAATGGTGGGACGGCGGTGCGGGCAGCCTGTGGCAAGATCGTCTTGCGCATCGCCTGGGCCCAGCTCATGCCCACCGAATAGGCCGCCTCCCATTGGCCTCGCGGTACCGACGCAATTACGGCACGGATGATCTCGGAGGTGTATGCGCCGATGTTGAGCGTGAATCCGATCAGGGCCGCGGGAAAGGCGTCGAGTGTTATGCCAGCCGAGGGAAGGCCGTAAAAAATCAGGAAGAGCTGGACAAGCAGTGGCGTGCCGCGGATCACCCAGACATAGAAACGCGCCACGGCGACCAGCGGCGCCGCACCGAACAGCCGGACTAGCGCGGTGGCCAGGCCGAGCGCCAGCCCTAAGCCGAAAGACAACAGCGTCAGCGGAGCGGTGAAGGTAAAGGCCGCCCAAATGAGCGGCCCAAGCGAGTTCAGCATTAGCTGCAGCCAATCCGGCATGCGGCACCTTTCAGTTGGGCAGCAGCCTTGGCCGCTGGTCGGTCAGTTCGAGACGTCCTGACCGAAATATTTGTCGGCGATAGCCTTGTAAGTGCCGTCCGCCTTGATCTCTTCAAGGGCCTTATTGATCGCCGCGAGCAGTTCCGGCTCATTCTTGCGGATGATAATTCCGGAAAAGTCCGCATTGTCCTCCTGTGCGGCGATCTTCACCGGCGCGTCGGGTTTGTGCTTTTTGAAGTCGAGGAAGGACAGGCTGTCGTTAATGGTGGCATCAGCGCGGCCCTGCAGCACGAGCTGGATCGACTGGTCAAAGCCGTCGGTGCCGACAAGCTCGGCACCATTCTTCTCTGCCAGCTTGCCGAAGTTGGAGGTCAGCGACTGCGCCGACTTCTTGCCTTTCAGGTCGGCAAAGGTCTTGACCTCTTCATTGTCCGACTTGACGATCAGCACCGCCTTCGAGGCGATATAGGGCTCGGAGAAGTCGTACTTCTTCTTGCGCTCCTCGGTGATGCCGACTTGGTTGATTACGGTGTCGTAGCGGTCTGCATCAAGGCCAGCGATCAGGCCGTCCCACTTTCCTTCCTGGAACTTCGCCTCGACACCGAGTCGCTTGGCGATGGCTTGGCCTATCTCGACGTCGAAGCCTACCAGGGCACCCGATGCCTCGTGATAGGTGAAGGGGGCGTAAGTGCCCTCGGTGCCGATGCGCAGCTCGCCGCTTGACTTAACCTTGTCTAGGTTTGATTCGGCGGCAGCCGTGCCGGCCACGACGAGCGAGAGGCCGGCAACGGCCATAAGTGTGCTGATCCATTTCATGATGTCCGTTCCAGTGCTGGCTGAGGCGCAATGCCATCTTGTGAGTGACTGGAATCTGATGGAGACATGATCGTTCGGCAAGCACGCTGCACGCAAATTCAGCACGTCTATGCTCAAACGGCTCTTAAATGGGCTTCGAGTGTGGAAATATTTTGCGCGATTGTTCATTGAAGGACCCCCCACAGTTCGCGGGCACCCTTCGGGCCGTCGACTTCGGAACCGGCTACCGAGCTATGTCCAATTCCGGGCAAACAACAGCAACATCTAGATTCTGAACGTTCGGCTACGGCGCACAGCCTTGAACGCTTTGTCGACGCGAGCTAGCGCGAGGCAAAGAAGTGTCACGGGCTAACCGTATATGCCATGCAGAAACCAGCGGTAAGAACCGGTCGCAGCATCTTCGCCGTCACCGGCGCGGTAGATCCAGAACCGCTCCCCGGCATCGTCCTCGACCCGGAAGTAATCGCGGACCGCAGCAAGCTCCGCATCGCGCTTCCACCATTCTCCAAACACTCGCTCCGGTCCATCGGCGCGCCGCACGCGCCGGCGAATGCCCCGCCAGGTAAATGACGCGGGCGGATGATCCGGCAATAAGGCAACCGTCTCGATGGGTTCAGGCTTCGAGAGTAGCCGCGCCGGCCGTGGCCAGTTGGTCGGCCATGACGTCTCGGTGTCGGGTGAGAGCGCGGCCACACGTGCGAGCGAGCGTTCCGGCACATCGCTTTGGGCCGGAGCATGCCGATAAAGCCGGTCTTCGCCCACCCGATTGGACAGAAGATCTGAAATGGTATGGCGGAAGCGTCGCGGCGAGCGTCTACAGGATCAGGTAGCGGCGGGCGTTCCTCCATGCGGATCGAATAGCTCGCCCGTCCGGAGCATCGCATGCATGATCACTGCCAGCTTGCGCGCCAGGGCTACGGCCGCTCGCTTGAAGCCGAGCCGTTCCTTCAGCTCCAACGCCCAGGTTCGCAGGGTGCTGGTATCCGTCGACCGGTTCAGGATTACCGCGGCTGCCTCGTATAGCAGTCCGCGCAACTGACTGTCGCCACGGCGCGAGATATGTCCGTCGTTATCGACCTCGTCGGACTGGTAGCGCCTCGGGGTCAGGCCGACCCATGCGCCCACGGCGCGCGAGTTCCTGAAGTTCGCCGGATCCTCCACGGCTGCGGCAAAGGAGGTGGCTGTGACGGTGACTACACCGGGCACCGACATGAGCAGACGGCAGCGCTGGTCCTCACGCGCCATCGCGGCCAGTTGCTTGCTCAACTCTGCTATTTGGTGGCGATATCACTCCATGCCTGAAGCATTGGCACAACGATGCGCGCCAGCTTCTCTTCGCCCTGCAGAAGGTTGCGAACATTGCGCTCGAACACGCTGCCGGCACCTTTGGGCACGACGAGGCCGAACGTCTTCATCAAACCACGGATTTGGTTGGATATCTGCAAGCGCATCTTGAGAAGCTGGCGCCGCGCGGTGATCAGCGTGCGGATCAGCATGCCGTCAAAACCTTTGACCCAAACCTCTCGGTAGAAGCAACCTCGGCCAGATGTGCCAGGCCATCGGCATCGTTCGCATCGGTCTTGTTCGCGGCCATGTCGAGCGCGGCCTTGGCATGCCGTGCGTCGATGCAGATCACGGGCAGGCCCTCTGCCATCAATGCATGGTAGAACCACACCGACAGCGGCCCCGTCTCGAATACCACCCGCCGGACATCCGGTGCGCGCTTGCGGATCACCGCCGCGAGCAGATGCGGGTCGGACGCGCACTTGCCCCGCCAGATCCTCTTGCCGTCCTCACGGATCGAAATTGCCGTCTCTTTGATGGATACGTCGAGACCGATATACTGCTCCATGGCTGTCCTCCATTCGATGCCGGGGCCTGGTGTGGATCGTGGAGCCCGTTCTTCATCCTATCGGGGGACAGCCAGCCTGCTAGGTGTTCGAACATCGCCACGTCTCAGGTGGCCACCGCTCCCGCGATTACGTCATGTTCGTTCACCGGCCCCCAACCCGCCGGTCGGCATTGCGCCGTGCATGAACCTGGTCCGCAGCAGGGTCGCATTATGCTGAGATGCCCGTATTCATCGACTTTGAATGGGTAGGGACTGCAATCCAACTATGGCATTCCGTTCAACCTTGGGAACCCGCCTTAGTTGCACGACCAGTACTGTCTCCCACAGGGCCGAATCCTAAAGATCGATATTGGCGCACCGCGCTGTGTTGAGTACGTGGTTTTCCATCGCATGCCGCGCCGCTTGTCCGTCGCGCTTTCGTAGAGCGTCAAGTATAAGCCGATGCTCGGCGATGGACTGGCTCATGCGCGCCGGCGCGGTGATCGGAATGGGCTGGCGCTGCGTCTCCGTGATCAGGTCGCGCACGGAGCGGTAAAGGTCGACGAGCATGATGTTCTGACACCCCGACGCGATGACCGAGTGAAACTCCAGGTCGGCTTCAACATTCGACAACAGGTCGCCCGAGGCCCAGAACCGTTCCATATCGTCCGTCGCGCGCTCCAGTGTCTCGAAGTCGGATGCAGGCAGCGTGGCCGCGGCCAGTGCACAGATCGTCCCTTCGAGCATGAACCGCGTGGCGAAGACATCGGCAACCGGATAGCGCTCGGCGTAACGCCAGCGCGCCATGTTCCTCGATGCCGATGGCGGTCCCTCCGCGACGAAGGTCCCCTTTCCCGGCTGCGTATCTAGGAGACCCAGCGTTTCGAGTGTCAGCAATGCCTCGCGCAGCGAGGCTCGGCTGATCTTCAGCGTCAGCGACAACTCGCGCTGCGATGGGATCTTTTCTCCCGCCTTCAACTTGCCGCTCAGGATCATCGCCTGAATCTTGCGGGCCGCCGATTGCGGTACGAGCACCCGCGCAAACATCCGTAACCGCCTCCCATCACGATCGCCCTAAGGTGCCCGGCAACCGTGCCACCGTCGCACTGCTCGATGCCTAGCCGGTCGACCCGTCCGGCAGCAAGCGTCCTTGCTTTTACAGAAACCGCATGGTTGTCTGGTCCGACTGGTCAGACCAGTGATAAAGGCGGGATTGAATTTCGTCATCAGAATAAGGGGAGTGGTATGAGAAAACGGACGTTTCTGAAATCGATGCTGGCGACCGGCGCTGCCGCTCTCGCCTCGCTAACCATTTCGGTCGCGGCAGCCGAGGAAATCAGCGTCGGCGCGAACATCGGCAACGTGCCATGGGAGTTCCAGGATGCCAGCGGCAACACCGTCGGATTTGAGATCGACCTGATGACCGAGGTAGGCAAGCGGCTAAGAATGGAAGTGAAGTTCACCAACATCCCTTTCCAGGGCCTGTTCGCAGCGGTCCAGTCGGGGCAGATCGACGCCGCGGTCTCCTCGATAACCATCACCAAGAAGCGGCTGGAATCGGTCAGCTTCGCTCAACCCTACTACGACAGCGATCAGTCGCTGACGGTCAAAGCCGACAGCGGCATCAAGGGCCTTGCCGGGATGGAAGGCAAGACCGTGGGCGTCGATACCGGCTCGACCGGCGACATCTGGGCCACCGCGCACCAGGCCGAGACCAAGATCGGCACCATCAGCAAATATGAGGGGCTAGCACCCGCCATGCTGGACCTGCAGGCCGGCCGCATCGACGGCTATATCTCGGACATTCCGGCGCTGCTCTACTACGTCAAGGACAAGCCACAGTTCGCGGTGGTCGAGCGCATCAAGACCACGGAGCAATATTCGGTGATGTTCGCCAAAGACTCGCCGCTCGCGGCAAAAGTCAACGATGTCATCACCGAGATGAAGAAGGACGGCACGTTGGCCAAGATCCACGAGACGTGGTTCGGCACCAAGCCGGATGAGGGGCTGGCGACGACAACGGTGCTGGACATGCCTAAGCTCTGATCCCAGCTCAAGGCGGAAGGGCCGCCCGACGGCCGTCCTTCCGCCATGGGCAGGGTGCAAGCGATGTCGATCTTCGAGACTTTCCTCAACTACCGGGTATTCGTCGAAACGCTGCCGCTCATTCTGAGCGGACTGATGACAACGCTCGCCCTTGGATTTACATGCATCATCATCGGATTCTTCGCTGGCATCTTTTTGGCGATGCTCCGACTCTACGGCGGCAGGGTCATAAGTGCCGTGACGGTCGCCTACATCGACGTGTTCAGATCGATCCCTGTGCTGGTCCTGCTGTTCATCGTCTACTACGCACTGCCATTCGCCGGGGTCAGGCTGACTTCATTCATTGCGGCCACCACGGCCATCTCCATGGTGTCCGCCGCCTATTCGGCCGAGATCGTGCGCGCGGGTATCGAGGCGATACCCAGGGGACAGTTCGAGGCCGCACGGGCGTTGGGGCTGCATTTTTCGACGACCATGCGGCTGGTGGTGCTGCCGCAAGCCATCAAGATCGTCGTGCCGCCCCTCACGTCGAATTCGATCAACGTGATGAAGGACACGGCGCTCGCTTCGGTCGTGGCCATGCCTGACTTGCTGAAGCAGGCCAACCAGGCGCAGGCGCTCGCCGCGAACCCCACGCCATTGATCGTCGCGGCGATCATCTACCTCCTTATCCTTCTTCCCCTGGTTCGGCTGGTCGGCCTGCTGGAGAAGCGCCTTGCACGATCCGACCGATAGGCAATTCGAGGCGACCATGACGCTTGATATGGATTTCGTGAGATCGCAGTTCCCTGCGCTGGACGGCGGTTGGGCGTATTTCGACAATGCCGGCGGATCGCAGGTCCTGCGCGGGGTGGCGGACCGCGTATCCGACTATCTTCTGACAACCAGCGTCCAGACAGGGGCGAGCTACGAACCGTCCCAGCGAGCCAGCGAACGGCTGGCAGAGGCGCGGTCGCGGATCGCGCTGTTCGTCAACGCGGCGCGGTCCGAGGAGGTGGTTTTCGGCCCGTCGACCAGCGTGCTCGTCCGTTTTCTGGCGACCGCCATGGCAAGCCAGTTCAAGCCGGGCGACGAGGTCGTCGTCACAGACTTCGACCACGAATCGAACATCGGGCCGTGGCTTGCGCTCAAGGAGCGCGGCGTCATCATCCGCACCTGGACCCTCGACCGGGAGACGCTGGCGCCCGACCTCGCCGATCTTGCTCAACTGATGAACAGTCAAACGAGACTGGTTTGCGTGACCCATGCCTCCAACCTCCTCGGGTCGATCAATCCGGTGCGCGAGATCGCGGAACTGGTTCATGCCCATGGCGCTCGCATATGCATCGATGGAGTGGCCTACGCCCCGCACCGAGCAATCGACGTCCAGGCGCTCGGCGTCGATTACTACGTCTTCTCCTGCTACAAGACGTACGGCCCCCACTACGCGGTCATGTACGGGCGCTACGAGCACCTCTTGGAACTGGATGGCCTCTATCATTACTTCTACGGCAAGGAAAAAGTGCCGTCCAAACTCGAGCCAGGCAACGCCTGCTACGAGCTCGTGTGGGGCGCCGCAGGGATCGTCGACTATTTCGAAAAGCTCGGCGGTGGCGAAGGTAGAACTGCCATCGAGCAGGCATTCGAGATCATCACCGCCCATGAAGCCGCGATCGGCGGGCATCTCTTGTCCTGGCTGCGATCACGAAACGACGTTCGCATCGTCGGCCAACGCAGCGCCGAGGCCTCGTTGCGGGTTCCTACCATCAGCTTCATTGTCGAAGGCCAGCAGGCGGACCAAATCGTTCGCGCCGTCGACAACGGCAAAGTCGGCATCCGCTACGGTGACTTCCATTCGCGCCGGCTTGCTGAGGCGCTAGACTTAGGCCCAGCCGGCGTTCTACGTGTGTCGATGGTACACTACAACACGATCGCCGAAGTCGATCGCTTGATCACGGCGTTAGAAAAATCTTTGTAGCGGATGGCGTGCTCGACGCGTGCGGGGGGCACATGCGCGATCGGAAGAAACGGAAGCGCGACCTATCGTCGAGTGAAGCTCGAAACCGGACATGTCGCCCTATCGGCCCCAATGTCGCAGAGTCCCTATGCAACTTATGCAAGGACCCGCTCAGACAGAGGCGTGCCACGGGTGAGATGTCGTAATACTCATGGCCATTGTGAGCGGGTAGCGGCGGACAAGCCGCTGATGGAGTTCCTTCAACGAGAGAAACTTGTCATGGCAATCCTGTCGAACGCCACACCGAGCCAACAGTCGGAATACAGCTATCTCATCAGAGGAAGGGGCGGTATCAATCCGTCGGACCGGAAATCCCGTTCTGCGAAGGAGACGCCCTCTCTTTCGAAGCGGATACGCTGCTGAGTGGAAAAATCTTGAGGCTGGCACAACAGCCCATATTAGTTTTCGCCAAGGGGTTCGTAGCGGGATCGATAGCCTGATGACATATCGATTTGCCTTTGTGCTGGCGCGCGAGTTCACTCTTTCACCGCTTGCCATGTTTATCGACACATTGCGTCTGGCCGGCGACGAGGGAGACCGCAGCCGCCGTGTGCTTTTCGATTGGCAGATCGTCGGCGATCGAGGTCTCCCTATCCGATCGAGTTCGGGCTTAGAGATGATGCCGACGGCGACGCTTGGCGATCCCGGCGAGTATGACCATATCGTGCTAGTTGGCGGTCTGCTCGGTGCGCCGAAGAATCTTGGAGCGACACGGGAGAGGTTCATCCTGGATGCGGCCAAACGCGGACTGCCACTGACCGCTCTTTGTACGGCCTCGTTCCATTTCGCGAGGCTTGGCCTGCTCGACGGCTATGAGGTCTGTGTCAGTCTCTTCCATCTTGCGCAGTTCCATGAGGAATTTCCAAACGTTTCGGCGCGCGCGGTCTCGTTGTTTTCGGTCGACCGTAATCGTGCCACATGTTCCGGCGGCGCTGGCGCTGCGGATCTCGCCAGCCATTTCGTCCGCGAGCGAGCAGGTGACCAACCCGTCGAGAAAGCCGCCAAGATCCTCCAGCTCGATCGGATCAGAAGCCTGAACGACCTGCAGCCTGGCGGCGATCTCTTCGCCGACGCATCAAACCGCATGGTACGTCGTGCTCTCCTACTGATGCAGGGCGTCATCGAGGAGAGCATCGATGTCGAGGAGATCGCCGACCGTCTGAGCTTGTCGCGCCGGCAACTCGAGCGCCTGTTTGCCTCGGATCTTCAGATCAGCCCGAAGGCGGCATTTATGCAGTTGCGGATACGTGAAGCCGAGCGGTTGCTGAAGACGACGAAGCTGCCGATCTCACAGATTGGCCTCCGGTGCGGCTTTGTGAGCCCCCAGCACTTCAGCAGGGT
The DNA here is from genome assembly GCF_040081985.1 of Mesorhizobium yinganensis. NCBI lineage: Bacteria > Pseudomonadati > Pseudomonadota > Alphaproteobacteria > Hyphomicrobiales > Phyllobacteriaceae > Mesorhizobium > Mesorhizobium yinganensis. The sequence goes on from NZ_JBEBMH010000020.1 coordinate 86,485, forward strand.
ATTCGTTGCGCAGAATGGTTTGACGCCCACTCAGGTGCGCCAAGCTCTTTGTTAGGTGGACCATTCGCCCCAAAGCTCACGCGGAAAGCTCACATCCCCTCCATCCGGGCGAGAACATCGAGCCCCTGCATGTTGAGGAAATTTAGCACGTCGATGAAAACCCAGTTCTCCGTCAGCTTGCCGCCCTCCTCCCGGTAGAGATCCACGACGCGCATGTCGGCGGGATTGGGACTGGCCGGCAAGCCCATGAAGCCACCGGAATTGACCACCGTCAGGTTCGGCCAGCCGAAGAAGCCGCCGAAATGGCCTTCGGCCATGCGGCAGATATGGCCGTTAAACTGGTAGCCCTTGGAAAGGGTCTCGCGGAACGGACCGGAATGCTGCCGCACATAACGCGGGATCGTATAGGTGGCGCCTATGCCGGCCGGACCCCACCAGATCATGTCGTCGTTCCATGTACGGGCGAGTTCTTCCGCCAGCCCCTCGCCGCCCTTGCTGCGGTCGGTGGTGCGCATGTCATCCAGCATGGCGTTGATCGCCGCGATCGTCGCCCTGCCCTCGGCCGGATCCTGCGGGCCATGCATCAACCCTTCATGGGTCACCGGTCCCGGCTGCACGAGGTAGGCACCGGTCTGCGGCGGGAACGGGTTCTGGCCGGCCTGGATCATCACCTGCGGGATGTCGAAGAACATCGCCGTTTCGACGATGCGACCGGCCTCGACCCGGTCGAACTCGGCATAGCGCATCATCGCGATCTTTCCCGAAGGACGTATGCCGAGCCACGGCCGGTCGAAGAGCCCCATCAAGTGGCCCATCGAGACGACCCATACCGACTTTAAGCCGTCGAGCTCGTTCAGGCCGGCCATAAAAATGTCCGGGCGGCGCTGGAGGCGGGTCATGGCCGAAATGAACGGACCCCAGAAGGTCGCCGCCACGGTTTCCGCGCCAAACTGTTCATGAAAAGGATGCATGCCGCGCCAATGCCAGTCGGGAGCAGTGTATTTAGCCAAGGCGGCCGCGATCGTTTCGCTGTCGGCTCGCGCAATAGCCTCGTGATGGCGGCGGACCAGGTCTTTCGCGGACTGAAAATCGCTCATCGGCATGTTCCGGATTTAATGTTCAGGGCGAGTCAGGAAGCCAGCCATTCGAGCAAGGCGGCCGACACAGCGTCGGGCTGTTCCAGGGTCGGAAGGTGCCCCGCGCCACCGGTCACGACAAACCGCGACTGTGGCATCAGCCGATGCATCAGCTCGTGCCGATCGCGCGGGCATAGCCGGTCGTCCGCGCCCATCAGGATGAGCGCTGGACCGTGCCAGGCCGCGAGTGTTGCCTGCTGGTCTGGCCGGGTTGCGAGCGCACGCGACTGGCGGACGAACACGTCGGCTCCGAGCCCCAGCGCCATATCCATGCAAAGGTCTAAAATGGGCTGGCGACGCGGACCATCGGACAGGTAGTTCGGTTTCATCTCGTCGCGCATGACGGCGCGCAGCTCGCCGGCCAGCGCCTTGGCAATCTGCGGCTTTCGGCGCGCCTGCGCCTCGGGCATGTCGGCGCGCGCATTTGTGTCGAGCAGCGCAACCCTCTCGATGCGACCCGGCGCTTGCGCCATCATCTCCATGGCGACGATACCGCCCATGCTGAGCCCGGCCAGCGCGAAGCGCGGCGGCGCGACAGCCAGGATCGACGCAGCGATCTCCGCGATCGTGTCGAACTCGGTCGGGGACACGAGCGCGACGGGCCGGCGGCACAGCACCGCTAGCTGCGGGCCGAACAACCGCCAGTCGCACATCATGCCGGGTATGAGGACGAACGGCGTCATGCTGCGCGGCGCGCGCCCTCCTTGAGCGTGGCGAGCTTGGCCCAGGCGATCTCGGGATCGACGGCGCCGAAACCGGCGAAGGTTCCAAAACCGCAGTCTGAGCCGGCAACGACGCGTTCGGCACCAACGATGTCGATGAAGCGCCGCAGCCGTTGTGCGACCAGTTCCGGATGTTCGACAAAATTGGTCGTCGTATCCACCACGCCGAGCACCAGCACCTTTGCTTCGGGAATCTCCGCCGCCCGGTCGCGGAACACGGACCATTCATGGCCATGCCGGGGATTGGACGTCTCGAACAGCATGTATTTCGCGTTCACGTCCATCAGCACCGGAAAAACCTTGGCCATGTCGATGTCGCAGACATGCGGGCCTTCGTAGTTGCCCCAACAGATGTGCACGCGGATGCGCTCCGCCGGCAGGCCGGCCAGAGCATGGTTGAGCGCCTCGACATGGCTTGCAGCGACCTTGACGAACTCCTCGTCCGAAAGATGTTGGAAGAGCATATGCCGCGACAGCGCGAGGTCTGGACAGTCGAGTTGCAGGAACAGCCCGGCCTCGACGATGGTGCGGTATTCGTCACGCATCGCGTCGGCAAGCGCTGCAAGATAGGCTTCGCGCGTCGGATAAAAATTGTTCTGCAGGAACAGCGAGATCACGCCCGGCGAAGCGGCATTCATGAAGCCGCTGCGCACGTCGTGCGCGGCCATCGCAGCCTTCAGGTTTTCGATATCCTTGCCGAGTTCCCCCTGCCCTTTCGAACGGACTTCCCCGACGCATTGCGGGCGCGAATAGGTGGGCGTGCCGCCCGATTTTGCCAGGCGCTCCAGGAAGGTCGGGAACAGTTTCAGGTCGCCGGGCGCGTTGCGCGGGCTGTCGCCGGCGAAGCCGCTGTAGCGGTCTTTGACATAGGTGGCGTAGGAGATTTTCGATGTCTCGCCGTCGCTGACGATGTCGATGCCGGCCTCGGCCTGTCGCCGCACGATCTCGTCGACGGCCGACGTCATGCAGGCGTCGAAGGCGGCGCTGTCATAGGCCTCGCCGCGCTCGCGGGCGAACAGGAAATCGACGACGGCCTGGCTGCGCAGCAGCGATCCGACATGGGTGGCAAGCAGGGTCATGGGTCCTCCCGAGATGCGCTTCCGCTCCCAGTTTCGGTCCGGGAACGGTATAATTCCCGACCGGGTGCGGACCCGGCCGGGACGATGTCGGCGTTCAGTCAGTGCCGCCGCCAGGTTGGGCCGGCCTTGTCACCGGTCGTCGTCACCCGGTAGAGGCTCGCCTCGCCGGTCATGGACGGCGCCAGCGAATGCTTCAGGCTTGGCGGCAAGGCGCAGGTGTCGCCGGGGTTCAGCGTCTTGGAACCGCCATCCCAGTCGAGCCGCCAATAACCGCGAGGTCCCAGTAGCGCGCAACGTAGTACGGCACCACGTCCGCCGTGGTCGGTTCCGGAAAGGCCTTCAACTCTTCATCGGTCAGCACCGGCATCTGCGGAACTCCTTCCGGCAGATGCTGACCCTTCTTGGAATCGTAGAGCTTGCCGTTCTCGCCGAGCACGAGGCCGTGGTCCGTGGCATCCTGGATAACCTGCGGCGCCCAGATCACACCGCCGCCGGCATCGTCGCCGCCGAGGATCGCCATGATCATCCCGTAGTCCGTGCCGATATTAGTCGGCGCTGCCTACGGCCCAGCGCTATGGCTGCCGCGACCGGGATATGGAAACGCGAAAGAGCTTATCGGGTGTTGTGACGCTAATCTTTGGCTAATGATCGTTGACCTAGAAGCTGCAGCATGAATAAGCCAGTCGGCTACACCATATTCCTGGACACTACCCTATAGATCAGTAATGCGGCCGTCCTTTTTCAGGGAAAGAGCAATCGAGTGAGCAAATCACAAAGCAGGAGACGGCGTCTATGTACACATCCACCGATGTGCCGCGTTTTCGATATTTTGAACGCTTTACGTACCAGTCCTGGAGCATCGGTTTGATAATCGCCGAAGCAAGATGTGCGTCGATCTTTCTGAAGAATCCATTTGATATACCACGAGCGAGAATATCAGCAAGAATTCTTTCCGCGACGAGTTCGCCTTCTATCGCGGCGGTCTTTGCGGATTTAGGAAAAGCCTTCGCTTCCATATAAACAAAGAAAAACCACGGCTGCATCACTTCGGTCAGCCGTATGTGCGCCTCTATGACCCACCGAAGGTGATCTCTGGGGTCTTTTGTGACATCCTCGGGGGCCTGTGAGAGGATATCTACAATGGCGGCCTCCACTTCCGCGAGTACCATGAGAAGGAGCGTCTCCTTGCTGTCGAAATAGGAGTACAGCCCGCCCATGCTGAGGCCGGATTCTTCCGCAAGGTCGCGGAGCGACGTTTTATGGAAACCTTTTCCGTTCGCGAGCGTCAGAAACGCTTCGACTATACGCTCCAAGTTGGCCACTGCGACATGCCGCTTCTTGACCTTGATGCGGGAAGCGTGGCGCTCGAAGATGCGCGCGCAAAGGTTCTCCATAGTGTAGCGCGACAGATACCGCGCAATCGTCGTAGTCGCCACGAGTCCCTCATTTCATTCAGGTTTAGCTACATTCCCACAGTATGAAGTGCAAGGGACTTGCGGCGAAATCGTCGTAGTGTATATAGCGAGCGCTTGCTCGGTTTTGAGGGTCGAACTTGCCAGTAGCATTGGTTACGGGAGCATCCTCGGGGCTCGGCGCACACTTCGCCCGTACCCTCAGCTCAAACGGCTTCTCGGTAGTCGTCGCTGCGCGGCGGGTCGACCCCTTGAATGCATTGACGGCCGAGATCAAGGCGCAGGGCAAAATTGCGCATGCGGTTCCGCTCGACGTCACCGATCCGGGGTCGGTGGACGCAGCCTTCGCCAGCATCAAGCAACTCGACCTTTCAGTCGGCATGCTCGTCAACAACGCTGGCATCTCGGACATGAAGCCTGCCCTGAACATCTCGGCTGACGAATGGGACCGCGTCGTCGACACCAACCTGAAGGGTGTGTTCCTCGTTGCCCAAGCCGCGGCCCGACAGATGAAGGAGGCAGGCACGGGCGGATCGATCGTCAACGTCGCCTCGATACTGGGACACCGGGTCGCTGGATCGCTTGCCAGCTACGCTGCCAGCAAGGCAGGTATTGTCCGGCTGAGCGAGAGCCTAGCCCTCGAATGGGCCCGCTACGGCATCCGGGTGAACTCGCTCTGTCCTGGCTACATAGAGACCGACCTCAATCGCGAGTTCTTCGCCAGCAATGCAGGCCTCGCCTTGATCAAGAGGATTCCTCAGCGTCGGCTTGGAAAGCAAGAAGACCTCGACGGCGCCTTGCTCCTGCTTGCGACGGACGCCGGACGATACATCACGGGGTCGTCGATCGTCGTCGACGGCGGCCATCTCGTCTCTTCACTTTAGGATTACCTATGGATTTCAGAATCAGTTCCCGCATCGAGGACTATCGAAGCCGGATAGCGGCCTTCGTCGATCGGCGGGTCCTTCCGATCGAAGCACATCGGGGAAATTACGATGCGCATGATAACATTCGGCTCGACGTGTTGGATCGCTTGCGGGCAGAAACGCGCGCCGAGGGACTATGGTGCCTGCAACTGAAAGCCGAGACCGGCGGGCAGGCGCTCGGCAAAGTGGGCATGGCCGTCTGCTACGAGGCAATGAACCGTTCCATCTTCGGTCCGGTGATCTTCAATTCGGCCGCACCCGACGACGGCAACATGATGTTGCTGGAGGCTGTCGGAACCAATGAGCAGAAGGAGCGATGGCTGAAGCCGATCGTAGAGGGTCGGGTTCGTTCCTCCTTCGCAATGACAGAGCCGATGCCGGGAGGCGGCTCCGATCCGTCGATGATTCAAACGAAAGCCGAGAAACACGGCGACAAATACGTCATCTCGGGAAGGAAGTGGTTCATCACGGGCGCGGAAGAAGCCCAGCACTTCATACTCATAGCCAAGACATCAGATGATCCACGCAAGGGCCTGACGGCGTTCCTGTTCGACCGTGATCAACCCGGTTGGCGCATCAAGCGCCGGATCGACATCATGGGACCGGAAGAACACGGAGGTCACTGCGAACTGGCGTTCGACGGGTTGGAGATCGACGCGTCCAACATACTGATGAAGGAAGGTGACGGGCTGAAGGCTACGCAGATTAGACTTGGACCGGCCAGACTGACGCATTGCATGCGCTGGCTCGGCCTTTCGAAGCGCTGTGTCGAGATCGCTCAGGGCTACGCGACCGAGCGGACCGGCTTCGGCATTCGTCTGGCGGACAGGGAGTCCATTCAGATGATGATCGGCGACCTTGCCTTGAAGATCGAGATCGGACGGTTGCTCGTGATGAAGGCCGCATGGGCCCTCGATCAGGGGTCGTTCGCTCGCAAGGAGGTTTCCATGGCGAAGATCCACGTCGCGAATCTCCTTCATCAGGCGGCCGATGTCGCAATCCAGATCAACGGCGCCCGCGGCTACTCCAAGGACACGGTGCTTGAGTGGATTTATCGCTATGCCCGGCAGGCACGCCTCGTCGACGGGGCGGACGAAGTCCACAAGATGGTGCTGAACACCCATTTTGTCGCCGAAGGCGGTGACTTCTGGCATTGGGCGGTCACCGAATAGGAGGGGTCCGCATGCGCATGGAAGAGCACCTGTCTCAACGAGCCACCAATCACGTTTCGCTCACCCCAGTCGAGTTCCTGAAGCGGGCCGTCGAGGTTTTTCCGGAGCGCCCGAAGGTCGCTTGGAACGAGAAGGTCTGGACCTACGCTCAGTTCGGCCGGATCGTGGGGCGTTTTGCGCGCTTTCTGGTCGACAGTAACGAAACCGGGAGACGTAATCTCTGTGATGGCCTCTAATCGGCCGGAGATGCTGGCCGCCCACTACGCGGTTCCCATGTTGGGCGCTGTGCTGAATACGATCAACACGCGGCTCGACGTCGAGACGGTCGAATACATCCTGACGCACTCTGAATCCCGCCTGCTGATCTCCGAGCGGGGGCTCTCGGTGAATGCCGGCGCCGCGGCTGGTTTGACATCGGTAGAGCTATGTCAGCTCGCCGAGCAAAAGGGGCATGTCGTAAGCGGCAGCCTGGATTTACTGACGGAGGACCATGGGCCTGACGAACTTCCGGCATTTGCAATGGCCGACGAATGGCAGCCGCTCTGTCTGAATTACACATCGGGTACCACGGGCAATCCGAAGGGAGTTTTCTGCCACCATCGCGGCGGCTACCTGAACGCGCTCGGAAACGTCCTGGCACTCGGGTTAACATGCAGTTCGGTCTATCTCTGGACCTTGCCGATGTTCCATTGCAACGGCTGGTGCCAAACTTGGGCGGTGACGGCAGCCGGTGGTTTGCATGTCTGCCTGGACAAGCCGGACCCATCCCTGATCTTCCCCGCGATCGCGGAATACAAGGTCACGCATCTGTCCTGTACCCCTGTGGTCCTTTACATGATGCTAAACCATCCGCTGCGCAAGACGCGCCAAGGCGGGCACCGGGTCTCCGTCAATAGTGGTGGCCCGGCGCCGACAAGTGCGCTCATCGCCCAACTCGATGCCCTCGGCTTCGACTTGACGCATCTCTACGGCCTCACCGAATCCTTTGGGCCGGCCACGCTGCGCCAGCTCGACGGAGAGCAACAGCATCTGACGATCGAGCGGAAGGCCGTTGAGCTTGTCAAGCAGGGTGTGCGCCATCTGACGGCGAACCGCGTGCGGATACTGGACGAGAATGGCAACGATGTGCCGGCCGATGGCGCGACGATGGGCGAGATAGTGCTTACCGGAAACACGCTGATGGCCGGATATTATCGGAATCCTGCCGCGACCGAAAAGGCTTTCGAAGACGGTGTCTTCCATACGGGAGATCTCGCTGTCCGTCATGCCGATGGAAACATTGAGATCCGCGAGCGGTCCAAGGACATAATCATCTCAGGTGGCGAGAACATCTCGAGCGTGGAGATCGAAAGCGTCCTTCACCGGCATCCAGCCGTGCCGCTGGCGGCCGTCGTGGCAGTACCACATAAAAAGTGGGGGGAAACGCCTGCGGCCTTCATCGAACTCCGCGACGGGATGACTGTGACTGCCGAGGAACTGCGCGCTTTCTGCAAGTTGGAACTCGCCAGTTTCAAGGTGCCGAGTCAGTTCGCGTTTACAGAACTTCCGAAGACGGCTACCGGCAAGATACAGAAATTCGTTCTGCGCGAGTGGGCACGGGGCCCGGGCGCCGGGAGCGCGCACGGATGACCTACGAGTTCTCTGAGGAACGTCTGAAGACCTACCTGGATGACCGGTTTGGTCAGGCGTCGCTTTCGATCGAACGCGTCGGGGGAGGACAGTCCAATCCGACCTTCTTCGTGAAGCACGGCGCAGAACGCATGGTCCTGCGCAAGCAGCCGGCGGGTGATATCCTGCCCGGCGCGCATGCCGTCGATCGCGAGTATCGTGTGATGAGCGCGCTCCAGGGTTCGGCGGTCCCTGTTCCCCGAACGATTGTGTTCTGCGAGGACAAATCGATCGTCGGCACGCCATTCTACCTGATGGAGCGTGTCGAGGGGCGGGTTTTCCATGATGCGTCGCTCGCTGAAGTTACGCCGGAGCATCGCGAGAAAGTCTACTATGCGGTGGCGGAGGCAATGGCGAAGCTGCACGCCGTCGATCCGACGAGCATCGGCCTTGGCGACTTCGGCAAGCAGGGAAACTATTTTGAAAGGCAGATTGCACGGTGGTCGCGCCAATACGCCGAATCCCCCTCCGAGAGGATTCCCTCGCTAGACCGGGTAATCGACTGGCTCAGGCAGAACCAGCCGAGAGATGACGGCCGCGTAGCGATCGCACATGGCGACTTCCGTCTAGGCAACATGTTGTTCCATCCGACACATAACGAGGTGGTGGCGATCCTCGACTGGGAGCTTTCCACCCTCGGGCACCCGCTGGCAGATCTCGCCTTCTGTTGCATGCCATGGCGGACGTCGCCGGACGAGTATGGCGGCATCCTTGGGAAGGACTTGAAAACCTTGAAGCTTCCCGAGGAAATCGACTTCATACGTGTCTATTATCGATCTGCCATTCCGACCGCGAAACTCACACCCTTCCACTTGGCATTCGCGCTGTTCCGGTTCGCAGTCATCTTCGTCGGTATCGCCGACCGGGTGCGGTTGGGCAATGCGTTTGACGATGATGCCGCTGCACTCGGTCCGCTTGCATCCAGGTTCGCAGCCCGCGCTGAGGAAGCGATAGCTGGATCAAAGTTCCCGTCACTCGAATAGAGCCTCAGGCGGTTAATATGCAACGTATCCTGTTTGCTTGTAGGTGCGGGCGGCGGTCTTCCGCAGCCAGTGCGTTAGCTTGCGAAGACCACCTCGATAGATGGTGTCGCGGCTTGGACGTCAAGCATCTATCGCGTTGATGCGGCTCTGCCGGGTGTATGGTTGTCTTCGCGGTCGACATCGGCCGCCGCATGATCGAGCTGGCTGAACGTGGCCCGAGCGTCGATTACTCCACCGTGCATCGCTGGGTCGTCCGCTTCGCGCCGCAACTGCTGGAGCGCTTCAACCGGCGCAAGCGGACCGTCACCGGCAAGTGGTTCCTGGACGAGACCTATATCAAGGTCAGCGGTCAATGGATGTATCTCTACCGGGCCATCGACAGCGTCGGCGACACGGTCGAGTTCTTCTTCAGCGAACACCGTGACCTGGTGGCTGCCAAACGCTTCCTGCGCAAAGCGTTTCAGCGTCATGGCCGCCCCGAGCGCATCGTCATCGACGGCAGCCAGACCAATCGCGAGGCAACAGATGCGGGTCACCGCGCGGTCCCAGAGCAGTCTTACGGGTCGTGATCTGCCCCACTCGGATGAACTCCTTTCCGAGGATCGTTAGCGCGCTCGCCTTCGTGCCCGCCGATACCTTCGAGAAGTGGCCGGAATCGTAGAGCTTCAGCGTTCCCATCAATTCCAGCACTTCGGTGCGCTCCATCGCTGCTTGTCATCCTGAGATTGTCATAACGGGCTCAGTCGGCGACTGCCTCGTGAGCCAGCTTGAGCGCCTGGGGAATGGTAAGGATCGCGCCTGGCGCCGTTGACACACAAGCCTCCGAGCAAGGCGGGCGCGGCCTTCATTGCCGCCGCCAAGGACGCCACGCTGCAAGCTCATGGTTGCTGCTGGAGGCGATGCTGGAACCGGAAGCGATCGGCCCGATAATAGGCCCGCGAGCAGTCGACGGGCTGTCCGGACTCCAGGTACAGAATCCTCTCCACCAGGATGAGCGGGTGTTCCGTGCCGATGTTGAGCATAGACGACCTGAATTCGTCGGCGACGATGAACTCGATGATTTCGTCCGCGCTGGATAGTTCGTATCCATAAACGTTTTCGAGAATGACATGCATTGGCGGCGACAGATCCCGCTTGGTCAAGTGGGGCGCGAGCGCTGCGGTGACAAAGGTCGTGCGGTAGGCGATAGGCGCCTCGCCGTCCACGGCCAGCACCTTGCGGATCTTGTAGACGTCGTCCCCAGCGGCGATGTTGAGCTTGCGGGCGAGCCAATCCGGCGCCGGCATATTCTCCGCGCTGAACAAGGTGATGTTCTCCGCCGGTTCGGCGTCGAAACCGCTGGCGAGGAAGTGATTGGTGTCGACCAGTTGCTGGGCAAGCCTAGGTGCCAGAACGAACGTACCCCGGCCTCGCTGCTTCTTCAATAAACCCTCGTCGACCAGCGCGGTGACGGCCTGGCGCACGGTGATACGCGAAACGCCATAGTGGTCGCAAAGATCCGTTTCTACCGGTATCTGGTCGCCCGGCTTCAGCTTGAATGTGGCCAAATCCCTCAACGCATGCTTGAGCTGAAGCCAGAGCGGCGTGCCGATCGCCGGGCGCAAGGGGGGCAGTTCGTCCGAAGCAAGCGTGCTCATCTTACCATTGGTTAGTTTAATCTCTGAAGCGTTTGCAAGTGTCGCGGCATCGGATCTTGCATTAGCTCCCTGTCCGATACTTCCAGGGTCATGTTCTGCCCGAGAGAGCGCCCAAATTGAGGTCGACCGCTAACTTGTCGAGGGCCGTTTCCAACCCCGCCGAGATCGGGACACCGTTTCTGGACCGTTCGGCCACGCGGCGGAGCCGCTCGGCACCGGGCAGTCTGATGGTCTCAAATCCCGGCATCGTTTGCGATGCCTGCAGGCTTGCAAGCTGCCTGTCGAGTTCGCCTTGGAACGCCGCCAAAGGCTGGAACCGCTTCACGTCGATCGCCAGGATGAAGTGGCCCGTATTCGTCTCCGACGAGGAATCCGCGTTGAAGTCGATGACGTCGCGCCCGAAGGCCGCTCCGTTGAGCACGCCTGCCAGTATTCCCAGAACAAGCGCGAGACCGCTGCCCTTGTATCCGCCGATCGGCACTAGAAGACCTGCCGAGCTACGCTTCGGGTCGGTCAGCGGCTGCCCTGTCGTGCGCTCGATCAGCCAGCCTTTCGGCAACTCGAGCCCGTTGAGTGCGTAGGACTTGATCGTCCCGTAGGACACCATTGTGGTGGCGATGTCGAGAACAACGGGGGCGAACTCGCCCGCGGGTATTCCGATTGCCAGCGGATTGGTGCCGAGAAGGGGCTCCGATCCTCCCCAGATAGCCATGTGGTTGGCACTGGCGACCGCGCTGTAGATGCCGATCATGCCGCGCTCCATCGGCATGGTGGCATAGAGCGACGCCGGCCCGGCATGGTTCGAGCGTCGAACGCCCACCCATCCGACCCCGGCTTCACCGGCGAGTTCGATGGCCGTCTCGACGGCGCGATGCATGACCAGATGGCCCATGCCATTGTCACCGTCGACGATGGCGGTCGCGGCGGCCGTCTTCCGCACGTCGATGGAGGGTGTCGGATTAACCCCGCCGGCGTTGAGGCGTCGCACATACTGCGGCAGGCGAAAGATGCCGTGTGCGTCGGCGCCGGCAAGATCGGCATCGATCATCATGCCGGCGACCTGGGCCGCGTCCCGGGCGGGCAGCGCGCAGGCCGTCAGGCACTCTGTCGTGAAGGCGCGGAGAACATTTGCATCGAAACGCTTCGCGTCCTGTGCGGTCATGTCTGCCATTGCCGTCTCCCTACGTTCGCTCGCTTGCCTTGCTCAGCCGACCGTCTACAGCAGCCGCCTTGCCGTCCCGCGAAGCATCGCGTCCTCGACCGCGTCGGACGCGCCGAGCGCGCGAATCTGCCTCACGCCTTCCAGCGTTCCCATGTCGAAGGGGTAGTCGCTGCCGAGCATGAGCCTGTCGGCTCCAACCGTATCCAGCAGGAATTTGAGGGTCGCGGTGTCGTGGACGATCGTGTCGTAGAGGAGCAGATCCAATCCTCCGTCCAGGCCCTCCACAGCCGCGCCGCGATCGTCGGGCCGCACGGTCCAGCCATGCCGGAACCGACCGGCCTGGAACGGCAGGAAGCCGCCGCCATGTGACAGCATGATCTTGAGCTTGGGATGACGGTCCAAGACGCCGCTGTACAGGAGACAACCCGCGGCTATCGTCGTCTCCAGCGGATTGCCGATAACGTTCTTGAGATAATAATGCTTCATCCTGTCGGCGCCGGCGATCTTGTGCGGGTGGACCAGTATGAACGTCCCCAGCGCCTCGGCGGCGTCCCAGAACGCTTCGAACACGGGCTCGTCGAGATTTTTCCCGCTGACATTTGTTCCGATGATCACTCCGCGCGCCAGCGGGCTCTTCATGATGCGCTGAAGTTCCTCTACCGCGCGCTGCGGATCCTGCATCGGGACCGTGCCGAGCATCAAGAAGCGATCGGGGTGGCTTGAAGCGAGCGAAATCAGTTCGTCATTGACGATGGCGGATGTCGCGGCGGTGACCGCCGCGTTTTCGTCGTAGAGAAAGAAATGCGGCGATGGCGACACGACCTGCATGTCGATGCCGGCCGACCTCAGGTCCTCGAATCGAAGATCGAGATCCATCGCGGATCTCGGGAACGGGTTCTGGACGACACCGCCGATCTCCAGGATGAGCGATTTGTCGTCGATGTCCGTGAGCTTCAGGCGGATGGACGGTGCGTCCTTGGCCAGCGCCTTGAAAGCCTGCTCTGTAATGGCGTGCGCATGCACGTCGATGACGGTCGTCGCGGTGATGGGAGAAGACATGCGTTCGTATGACCTTGCCTTGGGAGGAAGGGGTCGCGTCAGAGCGATCCCTCATTGACGATGTGGCGCTTGCGGGCACGGAAGGCCCGGACGAGGGGGAGCAGCAGAACCAGCAGCACGCCGACGGTCAGCACCGCCGATATCGGCCTCTGCACGAAGATTGCGAGGCTGCCCTGCGAAAGCATCAGCGATTGCCGCAACGACGTCTCCATCAGCGGCGCCAGCACGAGCGCGAGAACAAGTGGCGGCCGTGGCAGGTCGAGCTTGATCATTGCGTAGCCGAGCATGCCGAAGGCGATGGCCACCCCAACCGTGAACAGGCTGAGCGTCGTCCCGAATGCACCGATAAGGGACAGCACCAGGATGCCGGGCGCAAGGTAGTCGTAGCGGATGCGCAGCATCGAGGCGAAGAGCGGCGCCAGCGGCAGGTTCAGGACCAGCAGCATCACGTTGCCGATGAACATGCTGGCCATCAGGCCCCACACGAGGTCGGGCTGCTCGGCCATCAGCATAGGTCCGGGCCGGATGCCTTGCAGGATCAGTCCAGCGAGCAGCACGGCCGTACTCGCGGAGCCGGGGATACCGAGGGCGAGCATCGGAATGAGCGCGCCGTGGACAGCCGAATTATTGGCCGATTCCGACGCGGCCAGACCGTCGAGCGCGCCCTTGCCGAAGCGCTCCGGATGCTTACTGTACCGTTTCTCGGCAACATAGGCCAGCAGGGCGGCAATGGTCGGCCCGGCGCCCGGCATGAGGCCGGTGAAGAAGCCGACGAGGCCGCCGCGCAGAATTGCCATTCGGCAGTGGACCCAGTCCGCCCAACTGATCCACAGATCGCGCAGCCTGGTCTTCATCGGCTCCAGGTCCTCGCGCTTCTCGATTGACACTAGAACCTCGGCAATGCCGAAGAGGCCGATTGCGACCGGCAGAAAGTCGAGACCTTCGAGCAGATGGACGCTGCCGAAAGTCAGTCTCGGCGTACCGAGCAGCGGGTCTGTGCCGACCAGCGAGATCATCAGTCCGGCAACCGCGACCAGCAGAGCCTTGACCGCGCTGCACGTACCCATGCTCGCCGTGGCTGCAATGCCGAAGGTGGCGATCAGAAAATATTCGGGGGCGTTGAAGCCGAGTGCGAAGTCGCTCAGCACCGGGGTCAGGAACACGACGGCAATCACCGCTCCGATACCCGCAAGGAAGGAGCCCAGCGCGGCGATGCTGAGCGCCGCGCCGGCCCGGCCCTGCCGGGCGAGCTGGTGTCCGTCCACTGCCGTCATGACGCTCGCCGCCTCGCCTGGGACGTTGATCAGGACCGAGGTCAGCGTACCGCCATACAAGCCGCCATACATGATACCAGCAAGCATGATGATGGCGCTGACCGGGGGAATGCCGAAGGTGATGGGCAGCAGCAGGGCCATCCCCGCGGCGGGACCTATGCCGGGCAGCAGGCCGATGATCTGCCCGAGCAGCACGCCGACAAGGACGAAGAGCAGGTTGGTCGGGGTGAGTGCGATCTCGAAACCGTGTCCGAGGAGCGATAAGATTTCCATGAGGTCGGCTCCAGGGTTCCGCGGCTAGATGCCGAGAATGCCGGTGGGAAGGGGGACCTTCAGCCAGGCGACGAAGATGCCGTAGACCAGAGCCGCCGTGGCGAGCGCCGCCGCCGCGCTGGGGACCAAAGGTCTGCGCAGCACGCCGAGCAGCATGAAAATCATGAACAGAAGTGCGGTCGGAAGCGTTCCCAGAACCGGAGCAAGGGCGACGAACAGCCAGAGCCCCAGCGTGGTGGCGCCCACACGGTACATCTCGTCTCGGTTGGGAACGCTGGATTCGTCGGGAAAGCCGCCGGTGCCGATGCCAAAAAGCATAAGCCCCGACAGAAGGATGCCGGCGATGCCAACCCAGATCGGTGCGAAACCGGACGCTGGGGCAAACCCGTCCCAATACAGGAGATTATATCCCGTGATCACCAGGCCGATGCAGATTACCAGCATCGAGACGGCGGTAATGAAATGTGAACCGGTCGCAAGTCGCATTCAATATCTCCAGCGAGCATCCGGTCCGCACCGATGAATCGTGGCGGACCCTGGACGGACCGCTACTGCTTGGACAGACCGAGATCCTTCAGCAGTGCCAGATGCTCCTCGTAGATATGCCGCAGGAGCGCCTTGGAGTCGGCGCTGTTGGTGTATTCGCTGCGCAGGTAGTTGGCGGCGATCATGTCCTTCCACTCCTTGGTCTCGACCATCTTGGAGAGCTTGTCATCCCACCAGGCGACCACGGCGGGATCGAGATTCTCCGCGCCCAGCAGCCCCCATGCCTGTCCCCAGACGATGTCGAGACCTTGCTCCTTAGCGGTCGGGATATCCTTGAGCTCTTCATCGGCACGCCGCTCCTTGTTGAGGACGGCGAGGATGCGTCCCTTGCCGGTTTTCTGCAGCGCGAGGGCTTCGTCGATCGTCAGCACGATCATGTCGACATTGCCGCCGAGGAACGCCGTCTGCGCGGCGCCGCCTCCGTCGAAGGGGATATAGTTGATCTGGATACCGCCCGCCTTCTCCAGCAGTCCGGTGACCATGTTATCGGTCGAGCCGACCTGAGCGCCG
Organism: Mesorhizobium yinganensis; assembly: GCF_040081985.1. Taxonomy (NCBI): domain Bacteria; kingdom Pseudomonadati; phylum Pseudomonadota; class Alphaproteobacteria; order Hyphomicrobiales; family Phyllobacteriaceae; genus Mesorhizobium; species Mesorhizobium yinganensis. The sequence goes on from NZ_JBEBMH010000020.1 coordinate 102,044, forward strand.
GCCTGCTTGATGCTGCGCGGCTCCTTCTTGGCGATCTCGACGAATTCCTTCAGGTCTTTCGCCGGGAAATCCGGCGTCACGAGGATGACCAGGTCGGCCTGGACGAACATCGACAGCGGTGTGAGTTTTTCGAATGTGTTGGGCAGGCCCTGGGTTATCGGGGTCGTGAGCATGGGCTGCGCGACGGCGAGATAGGTGTTTTCGTCGCCGGGCTTGCCCAGCACCCAGTTGCTGGCGACCATCCAGGAACCGCCGGTGCGGTTCGCAACGACGATCGGGGGCTCGGTGACGAGCCCGGTCTGTTGCAGCACTTGCGACATGCGGCGCATCATGACGTCCGGCGTGCCGCCGGCACTGCTGCCCACTGTCACCTCGATAGGCCCGGAAGGGGCGCGCTCATCGGCAGCGGTGGCGTTCGACAACAGCGCAAGACATCCCATCGCGCCGACGGCAACCGAAGCGGCACAACGGCGAAGAGCCGCAAACTTGGATATCATACTCATTCCTCCCTGATGCGTCCTAGGACGCGGTTTGACACTCGCGGTTAATGAACAGCCGTTCGCGGGCCTCCTCCAGGCCCTATGTCTTGACAAGCTTGTCTTTCGAATGCTCCGCCGCGATCGGCCGCGTTTCACCGCTCTCGACAAGCGTTCTGATTGCCTCGACGGATGCGTAGGTCCAGAAAATGCGCATCGGCTTGGTGTCGGACACATTCCGGAAGAAATGCGGCACGTTCGGAGCAACCCATGTCGTGTCGCCTTCCGCAAGTTCGTGCTCGACACCGTCGATCATCGCGATGGCATTCCCCTCGATGATGAGGACGCTCTCCTCGCAATTGTGGAAATGAAGAGGTATCGCCGCACCCGGCTCGAACAGCGTAAACCCGTTGATAAGTTGGGTGGACCCGACGGCCGGTGTGACCATCGGAATGGATCGCGCACCGCCTCCGCGGTTCGCCACCGGGCGTTCGCCAGGCCGCAGGATTGCGTTATTCGGTTCAGGCATCGCTGCTCGCCCTTGTCACTGTTGCGCCGGACCGATCCAAACGGTCTTCACATTCGTGAATTCGCGCAGGCCGTGGATGCCGAGTTCCCGTCCGTACCCCGATTTCTTGATGCCGCCGAAAGGCAGCCGGGGATCGGAGGCAACCATGCCGTTTATGAACACGGCGCCCGCCTCGATGCGGCGGGCGAGACGCTCCGCCCGGCTGAGATCCTTCGTCCAGAGCGCGGCTCCCAGCCCGAACTCGCTGGTATTGGCCAGTTCGATCGCCTCGTCGGCGTCTCCAACACGGATGACCGCCGCGACCGGACCAAAGGTCTCCTCCTTGAAGACGGGCATGTCGGGCGTCACATGATCGAGCAGCGTCGGCTCGAAGAAGTAGCCGTCTCCCCCCAGGGAACCGCCGCCGACGGCAAGCTTTGCGCCTGCTTCGACCGATCGGTCGACCTGCGACTGGAGATCGCCGCGGAGATTGTCGCGCGCCATTGGGCCGACCGCGTTCGTTCGATCCAGGGGATCGCCGACCTTGAGACGCTTGATGCCCCCCACCATTGCGGCAACGAACTCGTCCGCAATGCTGTCGTCGACGATAAAGCGCTTGGCGCAGACGCAGCTTTGGCCTGTGTTGGTGAAGCGCGCCTTCACGGCCGTCTGCGCGGCTTGCCCGACATCGGCGTCGGCGAGCACGATGAATGGGTCGGAACCGCCCAGTTCGAGTACCTGCTTCTTCAGGGCCCGCCCGGCTTGCGACGCGACCAGCGAGCCGACCGCCGTCGATCCGGTCAGCGTCAGCGCCGCGATGCGCTGATCGTCTATCAGCGACTGCACCTGGGAATGATGAACGAACAGGTTCCGGACCAATCCGGCCGGAGCGCCGGCCTTCTCCATCAGGGACTCGATCGCTTGCGCGCATTGCGGCACGTTGGATGCATGCTTCAGCAGGATGCCGTTTCCAGCAACGATCGAGGGCGCGGCAAATCGGAAGAACTGCCACAGCGGAAAGTTCCACGGCATGATCGCCAGCACGACGCCGATCGGATCGAGAACCACATAGCTGCGCGACGCGCCGCTGGCGACGAATTCGGGCGCCAGGAACCGCTCGGCGTTTTCCGCATAATATTCGCAGCACCTGGCGCATTTGAGGACTTCGCCTTCGGCCTCGGCTAGCGGCTTTCCCATCTCAAGCGTGATCAGCCTCGAAAGCCGGTCGACGTCCACGCGCAGAACGGACGCGAGCCTTTTCAGCAGGTCGCCCCTGCTTACGACGGTGGAATCGGCCCAGTTGCGCTGCGCCCTCACGCAGCCGTCCAGTGCTCTTTCGAGCGCCTGCGGCGCGGTCTGGGCAAAGGAAGCCAGCAGCTCGCCATTGGCGGGGTTTATAGATTCGAACACCACAATCCCTCCCAAAAGAGATTATGACGTTATATGACGTATTATAATGTGGTCAAGGGTCTTTAGCCCGTCAAAAGAGCTTTCATGCAGCATGTGATGGCGCTAAGCGGTCCAGCTACGCTGGATGCATCCATCCGCAATCCAGTTGGCCGACGCGAAAACCGGCCTGTCCGCAGACGGCCCCCCGAGCGGTATCTGCCCTGCACAGTTACGCCTTCGGCCAATCAAGGCCGAGGATAAATCACATGGGCGTAGCCTGGAACGTGGTGACGTCTGCCAACGATTTGGAAGCCAAGAACGCCGGCATGGGGCAGATGTGTTAATGCCGTTCGAATTTTCCCCAAAAGTGCGAAGTAAATTTCCGCAGTTCGGCCGGTCAGGCTGTCGCGGGGGGTGACCATTTTTCGGCGGCCGGCCGCGCGGTCGTGATGGTGTTTTGAGTGCCGGTGGCGTGATGGCGGCTTTTGATCGCAGGTGTTCCTGCGTCAGTTCGGCGTGTTGCTGCAGCCGATACCTCGAGCCCTCGATCTGGACGACGACAGCGTGGTGGATCAGCCGGTCGAGAAGTGCGGTTGCGACGACGGGATCGCCGAAGACCTCTCCCCATTCTGCAAAGCTCGCTGTTCCGGTTCGCAGTCATCTTCGTCGGCATCGCCGACCGGGTGCGGTTGGGCAATGCGTTTGCCGATGATGCCGCTGCACTCGCTCCGCTTGCGTCCAGATTCGCAGCACGCGCTGAGGAAGCGATAGCTGGCCCAAAGTTCCCGTTGCTCGAATAGCCGAGGCCAGACCGCAAAATCACCGAAACAGCCTAGCATTGCAGTTGCGATTTCGTCGGTTTCGACAAGCAGCGTTGCGGCGCTGGCGGTCATGTGGGAGATTTCATCGTTCTCTACATCTCGTGGAACGGCGCCGTCCGGAATAACCGCGGCTTGTCAGCGAAGACCGGCCCCTGCCCCTCGGCCAGCATGATCTTCTTGTCTCCGGGGGGCTGTCGCACCTCCTGCGGCATCATGAAGTCGCGTTCCCTCAGTTGCTTGTACGGTTATGCAGGCCCATCAGCTCTATTGTGCGGGATTCGGTCTTATAACGAGTCGGCCGTGAAGAATCGTGAAGCTTCTGAATTCCCTAGGAATTCGCGGTGTCGAAGTTTTGCGGATTGCAGGAAACGATCGGTTTGTGGGTTGTTTTCCTGCAATTCGTTTTGTGGTTTTGCTTCCATGCGAGGCGTGATTCACGGGCGATATCGCGGTGAATCGGAGCCATGGGATGGGCAAGCCACGCGAATTGGGCGAGACGGGAGAGCAGGATTTGTTCCGCTCGCGGCTCGACCAGATCATCAACATGGATCACGAACTGGTGCGGCTGGCGCGGGCGATTGACTGGCCGGTTCTGGAGGCGCGTTTCGGCTCGGTCTATTCGGATGGACCGGGCATGCCGCCCTTGCCGACGCGGCTGATGGCGGGTTGGCGATCCTCAAGCACACGTTCGACCTGTCGGACGAGGCGCTGTGCGCGCGCTGGGTGGAGAACCCCTATTTCCAGTATCTCACTGGCGAGGCGTTCTTCCGCCACGACCTGCCATTCGAGCGCTCGTCGATGACGCGCTGGCGTCAGCGCATGGGCGAGGAGCGGATGACGGCGCTGCTTCAGGAAAGCCTCGC